>JBGVTM010000363.1 GCA_041862535.1 Candidatus Neomarinimicrobiota bacterium
TCCCACAATTCAGGATTACCCATGAACTTCTCGGGACGGGTGGAGAGCAGAACCTCGACATCCTCAAACCCAAAGACCTCATACACCTCCTTGGTCATTCGGAAGAGGCTGTGGATTTCGGAGCCAATCTGATCCGGCGTACAAAATATATGGGCATCGTCAATGACGAAACTGCGTACCCGGTTAAGACCGGAGATCACACCGGCCTTCTCATACCGATGAAGACGCCCGAAGTCGGCCATGCGGATGGGTAGGTCACGATAGGAATGCAACTGGGAACTGTACATCAAGGCATGACCGGGGCAGTTCATCGGTTTGACACCCAGCCACTCGTCCTCACTTTCCCCAAAGGGAATAAGGAACAGGCCTTCCCGGTAGTGCTCCCAGTGACCGCTTTTCTTCCATAGATCCACATTGAAGATCAGTGGGGTGATAACCTCCTGATATCCATATTTGCGATACAGCGAGCGTATATAGTTCACCAGCTCTTGATAAATGATGGCTCCCTTGGGATGAAAAAAGGGGCTGGCTGGTGCTATCGGGTGGAACGAAAAGAGATCCAGCTCCTGGCCCAGTTTCCGATGGTCGCGCCGCTTGGCTTCTTCTTGCCGATGGAGGAAATCAGTCAGGCTTTTCTCGTCAGGCCAGGAGGTGCCGTAAATGCGTTGCAACATCTTGTTGTGCTCATCGCCGCGCCAATAGGCACCCGAGGTAGTTAGCAGCTTGAAGTGCTTGATCTTCCCCGTCGAGGGTACGTGGGGACCACGACACAGATCGATAAAATTATATTGCTGGTAAGCGGATAAGGTATCACCCTCGTCGACCTGAGCAATGATTTCCAGCTTATAGTCCTCTCCCCTCTCTTTGAAAAGCTTGAGTGCCTCTGCTCTACTCAACTCCTTGCGCTCGACGGGATAATCAGCGGCTGCAATGCGTCCCATTTCCGCTTCGATGTCCGCCAGCATTTCCTCGGTGATGGAACGATCCAGGTCAATATCGTAATAGAACCGCTCTTCCAGGGCCGGGCCGATGGCAATTTTGGCCTCGGGATAGAGAGTCTTGATGGCGTGAGCCATCAGGTGGGCGGTACTATGCAGCAAAACTTCGTGCCCACGCTCATCCTGCATCTTGATGATCTCAACGCTGGCGTCGTTCTGGAGGGGATACTGAAGATCGACCAGCATATTGTCAACCGTGGCGGCGATAGCCTCGCCGTGCAGATGCTGACTGATGGACAGAGCTATATCAGCGGGGGTAGTGCCCGGTTTGACAGTTTCGACAGATCCGTCGGGAAGTGTGATATGGATATCTGGCATTAAAAGTTCGCGTGTTCGTGTCCGTTTCCATTGCTCTGTCCTCGAACGTGGTCGATACTGGACTCGAACCAGTGACCTCTTGCATGTCAAGCAAGCGCTCTAACCAGGCTGAGCTAATCGACCGGTTTTATCCCGAGCTTGTAGAGCAATTATCGACGGAAAAGAATTTACATGGCTAGGCCGGAGTATGTCAACGGCTAGGTACCTTAACCTATTAATTGTCCGCAGGTTGTCCGTTAGGCTGCAGGAGCTCCTGATAAGCCAGCGGAGTTTTCAAAATCCCTACCGCGCGTTGATAACCGGGATCCTCTTTCAGAGCGGTATGGGTACGCTCTCCCATGCCCCCAAGGAGGGTGGCAAATTCCAGGCACAACATACGCTTGATCTGCTCGTACTCGTCGTCAAATGCCATTTCAGCCCTGCTCTTATAATACGTCTTTAGCTCACTCAGGTCTACCGTGCCATCGAACGAATCCAGTTTTTCAATGGTGGCCTCGAAGGCTTCCAGCTCTTTCTCACCGGGGAAAGTCACCTTCACATCCTGAGACAGCACGAATTTGCGAAAATCATCCATAATCTCATCAGTGATCAACACCGGAATTGAGAGATCGTAGCTTTTTTGCCGTTGGGTAGCGAAGGCGAAGAAGAGGTTCCGGGACCAGAGTCGACTCGTAAGCGGTGATAGCGGTGGGGAAATCAGCTCAATATCGGGGACAATCCCTCCGCCTCCCTGCACGATTCGGCCACTACGCGTTACAAAAAGGGAATCACGCTTATCAAGACTATCGGTCAGGACACCATTTTCTAAATAGTCCTCCTTTTGGATCAGGCGACCGGAAGGGATGTAATATTTGGCGGTTGTTAGCTTAAGAGACGTATTCTTCCCTACGGGGTAGATGCTCTGCACCAGGCCTTTCCCGAAGGTGCGTTCCCCAAGTATGACACCGCGATCTAAATCCTGAATGGCACCGGCCACAATCTCACTGGCGGAGGCGGAGCCTTTATTGACCAGAATAACCAGCGGCGTTTCCGGATTGAGCGCCGGTTCGTTCTTTGAGATATACTTGTTAGTGGCCTTCTTGGTGCGGCCCCGGGTTTCTACAATATCAACCCCGGGCTCAACAATGGCATCGACCATCACTACTGCATCCTGCAATAATCCGCCCGGATTATCCCGTAGGTCTAAAATCAAGCCCTCGATACCCTGGACCTGCAGTTCCGTGACTACTTTGCGGAATTCTTGGGCTGTATCCCGGGAGAAGCGGTTGACACGAATGTAGCCGATCCCATCATCGACGCCGTAATAGGGCATGTCGTTTATCTTGATTTCTTCGCGGATTAGAGTGACATCCAGTGGTTCTTTCTCGCCATAGCGTGTGAAGGTGAGAATCACCTGTGTGCCCGGCTTTCCCCTGATTTTCTGTGCCGCTTCGTCAGTACTTAGGTTCAGTGAGCTTTCATGATCGATTCTGATAATCTTGTCGCCTGCGCGCACGCCCGCCCGATAGGCCGGGGTGCCCTCCATGGGCGCGATCACTGTCAGGGTATCGCCCCTGACGCCCAATCGGATGCCGACCCCGCCATACTTGCCCTGGGTCAGCATATCTACTGAGGGCTGGTCTTCCTCACGGATGTAGACGGTATAGGGATCCAGATCATCGAGCATCCCCCGGATGCTGGCCAATATCAGCTCCTGACTGTTGATCTCATCCACGTAATCCGAAAGGAGATACTTGACCACGTTATTATAGATGCGCAGGTTGGTGGAGATAGACCTGAACAGGTCGGAACCCGCTAGTGCGCCGAATCCGACCGATATCACGATAACGGTGATAATAAAGAAGCGATGACGTTTCATACCTTCATGAGTCCTAAAGAATTTCTTTTTCCACATGTGATGCGATTTCCTCAGCAATTTTTTCCTTCGGTTGATCGCCATTCACTACCAGCCATTCTTCTGGTGCGGACTGAGACATTTTCAAATATCCCTGCCGAACGCGTTCCTGAAATGCCCGGCCGACGCTTTCCATGCGATCGGCAAAAAAACCTAATAAGCGAGTAGCGGCCACGTCAACCGGTAGATCCAGCAGCACCTTGAGATCAGGGCGGAGATGGTTGGTAGCAAATTCTTGGGTAGTAATGATCTCGTCCAGCGGAAGTTCCCGCCCATATCCCTGATAGGCAATCGTACTATCGGCGTAGCGATCACACAAGACTACCTCTCCCCTTTCCAAGGCAGGGACGATAACCTGATGGACCAGCTGAGCTCTAGCGGTGGAAAACAGCAGGGCTTCCGCCCGCTCGCTTAGATTCCTGCTTCGGTGATCCAGCAGTAAGGTCCGGATTTGTTCTGATAGCTCGGTACCACCCGGCTCACGGATCACAGCAACCGTTTTCCCCAAGGCCTCCAGCCGCCTCTTAAGCAGATCAAGCTGGGTGGATTTGCCCGAACCATCGATACCTTCGAAAGTGACAAATGTACCGGTTATGAGAGCCCCTCCTTTCCTATGACCAGGACGCATTCACCTTTGGGGGGCTGTTCGCCGACGCTAGCCATGACTTCCTGGACGGTACCCCTTACCACGGTCTCAAACTTCTTGGTCAGTTCCCGGCAAAGAGCCAGGCGGCGATTGCCGAAGTGGGTGAGTATGTCCACCAAAGTTTCAGCAACCCGTTGCGGGGATTCGTAAATGACCACTGTCCCCTCAAAGCCGGCCAGGGACTGCAAGCGGGCTGTGCGCCCCTTCTTCCTGGGTAGAAATCCTTCAAATATAAACTGATCGGTAGGTAACCCGCTTGTCACCAGGGCCGCCAGAACAGCGCTGGCACCGGGAATTGGCACCACCGGGATGCTCCTCTCCACCGCCAATTTAATGACCCGATAGCCTGGATCGCTGATGGTAGGGGTGCCGGCATTGCAGACCAACGCGATGCTATCACCAGCTTCCAGAAGCTGTACCAGTTCATTCGCCCGGCGCGCTTCATTGTGCTCGTGATAGCTGATCATGCGTTTGGATATCTCATGGTGTTTGAGGAGAACGCTGGTGGTCCTCGTATCTTCGGCGGCGATGAAATTCACCTGATCGAGAATCTCCAGGGCCCTCAGGGTAATGTCCTTCAGGTTACCGATAGGGGTAGATACTACGTAGAGGATTCCGGATGGCACCTAGGCTAGGCAGCTCCTCACTGATTTGGCCAACAGGTCATAGGCCATGTTTATCTCTTCGCGGGAAACTGTCAGATGCGGCCGGAATCGCACGGAACGGTCCCCGCATCCCAGTACAATGACTCCGTTGTCAAAAAGAGCCGCTACGACAGCATCCCGTTCTGTTCCTGATGGCAGATCTAAAGCGGCGAATAGACCTCGTCCCCGGGGGTTGGACACATAGCCCGGGAATTCTTCGGCCAGAGCTTCCAGCTTCTCCAACAGGTATTGTCCCTGACTGCGGGCTTTATCAACTAGGTTTTCATCCCGCATAACCTGGAGAATAAGGCTGAAGCGTACCATATCAACCAGGTTGCCACCAAAAGTGGAATTGATCCGGCTGGGTTCCTGGAATACGTTGTGCTCGACCTCATCCAGACGTCTCCCTGCCAGAACACCGCATACCTGGCTCTTTTTGCCAAAGGAAAGGATATCCGGGCGAGCATGTTCACCAAAATGCTCATGCCCCCAGAACGTGCCGGTAATGCCTACTCCGGTTTGTATTTCATCGTAGATAAATAGGATTTCTTCCTCGTCGCAGATTTGGCGTAATGCCTGGGCAAACTCAGGCCGGATGTGGCGGTCCCCCCCCTCGCCCTGGATAGGTTCGATAATGAGAGCGGCTATATCGTGGGGATTGTCGTGCAGGGCTTGTGTAATCTCGTTCAGGGCCTTCCGCTCCAGAGCCTCAACTTCTTGCTTAACCGCGTCGGTAATGGGAAAACGGAGCCGGGGATGGGTAATCCTAGGCCAGTTGAATTTGGGATAGTATAGGATTTTCCGGGGATCGTAGCTATCGGTCATGCTCATGGTATAGCCACTCCGGCCATGGAAACAATGCTGGAAATGGATGACTTGAGTCCCCTTTTCTCCCCGGCCCGCAGCCATGTTTTTTCGGACTTTCCAGTCAAATGCCGCCTTGAGTGCATTCTCTACTGCCAGTGCACCCCCTTCAATGAAGAAGGCATGTGGGAGGTAATCCGGAATCCCTATCTCATCAAAGACAGCCACAAACTCGGCGAACTCCTGAGCACAGATATCAGAAAGGGTGGGCTTGTTGACTGCCACTGTGGCCAGCCTGTCTTTATTGGCCAGCAGTACCGGATGGTTGTACCCCACGGTCATAGTAGCGAACATGGAAAACAGATCGAGATACTCTTTCCCCGTAATAGCATCAGTAATCCAGGAGCCGTGACTCTTCTCCAGATCAATCACTGGCTTTAGACCATCGATGAGCATATGACGTCTGAGTACCTTTCGAACGTCACCAGGTTCAATTGATCTTGTCATGTAGTCCTCAGTCCTTCCCTAGCGGTTATCGATTTGTGCCCGCTGTAGTTTACCGCTGTAATCGACATAGACGGTCTTTAGCTCGCTGAAAAACTCGTACACGGCCGCGCCTCCCTCGCGGTGGCCATTGCCTGTGTTCTTCACGCCTCCAAAAGGCATATGGCATTCAGCACCAATGGTGGGGCCATTGATATAGGTGATGCCGGCTTGAATGTCTCTCATAGCTGTGAAGGCAGCGTTGACGTCTCGGGTGTAGATGGATGAAGACAAACCATAATCCGTAGCGTTGAGCAGCTCAACGGCCTCGCTTAAATCCCTTGCCTTCATGACCGATAGCACCGGACCAAAAATCTCTTCATCGTGTATCTTCATACCGGGAACCACATCGGTGAAGATGGTAGGCTGATAAAAGGTGCCGTTATCTAGGTTTCCGCCGTTTGCATATTCACCCCCGAGAACGAGCTTGGCCCCCTCCTGCTTCCCGATCTGAACGTAACGGTGAATCTTCTTCCGAGCACCTTCATTGATAACCGGGCCCACGTCTACGCTCTCATCCAGGCCATTGCCTAGCTTAAGGGCTATGGTCGCCGTGACGAGGCGCTCCAGAAATTCATCGTGAATGGCTTCATGGATTATCAGACGGCTGG
>JBGVTM010000364.1 GCA_041862535.1 Candidatus Neomarinimicrobiota bacterium
ATGGTCATATTTAGTGCCGTCAAAGTACACGCCATCAGCTTCCAGAGTATCAAGATCGGGTCCAAAGCTTACGGACACGTTGCCAGAATAGGGATCACCATCAAAGCCTTGGCCGTACTTGGTCTGCAGTTCAGGTAGCATGTTCACTTTGTCCCAGGAGTAGGAAACGCGGTAGTTAGCGCGCGTCTGGCCGGCCACCCCGCTCTTGGTGGTAATCAGTATGACGCCGTTAGCAGCTCGCGATCCATAAATTGCGGTCGCGGCCGCTCCCTTCAGGATCTCGATTTTCTCGATATCATCCGGGTTGATGTCAAAGGCACGGTTGGTGGAAGTGGCCCCAGCCAGGCGATAAAAGATGTCGGTCGAAGGGAGCACGCGGTTATTACTAATCGGCGTACCGTCTACCACGATGAGCGGTTGGGTGCTGATGCTAAGGCTGATGCTGCTCGCCCCGCGAACGCGGATAAACGCTTCCGCACCTGGCTCACCGCTGGTATTGGTGATTTCCACGTTTGGTGCCTTCCCGGCGATCGCCGATACGATGTTGCTGTACCCGCTCCGCTCGATCTCTTCGGACTCCACCTTGCTGAAGGAAACACCGAATTTTTCCTTCGAGGTGATCTGCCCTCTTCCGGTAACGACGATTTCGTCCAGGCCGAGAACGTCAATTTCCAGGCTGAAGTCCTGGGTGATCAGTCCCGGCGACAGGATTATGGACGTTTCTCCGGAGCGATAGCCGATAAACCGCGCCAGGATCTGGACGTCCTGGCCTCTGGCAAATCGGGCCGGGACGACAATCCTGTAGGTGCCCTCTGCATCGGCGGCTGCACCCAGGTTAAGTGCGTCGATGAAGACATTAGCACCTGCTAGCGGCTCACCCGTCTCCGCATCAGTGACCGTACCTGTGATCACCGCCCCCTCCTGGGAAACTTGCCCAAAGAGTAAGAGGGGACCGAAGATGAAGGCTAAAGTCGTAATTAGGATCCTTCTCATATCATCATCCTCAACGTTTAACAGGTTTCATTCTCGGCAGGTGCCGCGGGCATAAAGAAAAGGGGTGCCGAAAGCCAAAAGTGACTTTCGACACCCCTCCAATGATTTTTGCTTCCCTGCCCTCTACGGCTTACATAATCCTGCCGTTCTCTACTAGATTCACCCCCAGTTCAACTAACAACCTATGCCTTCACACCGGGAGGATGTCTTCCCCGGCGCGACGCTAGGTTTGGGCGAATCCTGTATTAATTTGAATATATAATGCAATATTGTAGTATGAAAGAAATAAAATTGATGCGATGGATTTAATCTCAACCATCGCTTTTACTCCGTCGGAAGACCAGCCTGATATCTTCAGTCCAGTATCTGTCAAACCGATTTTCCTACATGCATCTCGTAGTCCATTACTAACAAAGCCCCGCCACCTGAAGGGGGCTGGGCTTTAATTGATGGGATTTTTGGCTGAGTACTTCGGCAGGTAGGTGAATCTTTAGTTCTGATCTTCTCTGGGGTCGTCTTTTTCTTCTTCGTTTTCTATTTTATCAATCCTTTGAGGATCAGTTATCGAATTTACCTCGCAGGCAATAATTTTTAAAGAGAACAGCAAGATTATTAGACCGAAGGTCAACCGAAGTAGTCTTTTTGAAATCTTTCCTATTTTCATGATTTGTTTACCTCCTAGAACCTGCGCATGGACATGCGAAATTCGTTCTTCAGATCTTCGGCGACACTGCGGACATAGGCTTTGTACATATCGGTATTGGCTATACGTATCCACTCTTCATGATCGGATAGTCGGACCATATTCTCCGCTACGATTTGCACGATATATAGATTCGCCGCTCCAGAAACTGCGGCCGCCCGGCGGGGTCTCGCCTGGATAGTTAACCGCGTGCGAGTCTCGACGACCCCTAGCAAACGCTCGTCATCAAGCGGTGAGCGGAGTTGCCACCGGGTCTCAAAGTACAGCTGATGGCTGGATTCTTCCTGGCGTACAATCTCATACTGGTATCTATCCAGAATTCTGGGCGCTTTCACGAAGATATCCCGCGATGTGGCCTCTCCAGCCCCAACCGTAAGGTCTCGGTAGGCGGAGGCATTGCCTCCCACCGATAGTACGGCGCAACTGGATAGAAATAGCGCTATTGCTCCCAGTCTAACGCTGAAAATAATAGGTCTGAACATCTTTTTATTCCACGCATAGATCAATATTCGGAATTAGGCTGATGCTTTACATCAGGTGCCTGGATAACCTCTTAAATATACTAACACAGGATTAAAAAGCGAAGGGCCATCTAACCAGACGGCCCTTCGCTCGTCTAAAGCCTATTGATTAG
>JBGVTM010000365.1 GCA_041862535.1 Candidatus Neomarinimicrobiota bacterium
GGTTGACAATGACCGGGATAATGGCACGGCGCACTGGGACTTGTTAACCCGCGAGGGTTTGGAGATTGCAGCAGGCATGTATATTTACCACGTGAAAGCTGATGCCACCGGGGATGAACGAATCGGCAAATTCGCAGTGATCAAATAAAGTCTGTAAGGATGAGAGAATGATGACCTTTACCAGAAAAGCCCATTTGATCCTATTTACTATGATGATGATCACGACTATCAGTCTGGCTCAAAAACCGCACCGGGTCGGGACTACGGCGGCCAACTTCTTGGAGATCGGTATCGGGAGTGCCGGGAATTCAATGGGGGAAGCCTATGTAAGCATGGCCGGTGATCTATCTTGTATATATTGGAATCCGGCTGGTCTCGCTTTCCTCGAGAAAAATGAAGCCTTGTTCATGTATCAACCGTGGATCGCAGACATTCATACCATTTTTGTCGGCGTCGGGCTGGTTCGAGCCCCCTACGGTACCTTTTCATTGGGACTCTTCAACTTGGACTACGGTGATATAGAGGTCACCAACATGATGATGCAGGAAGGAACCGGTGAAATGTACTCGGCCAACGATCTCAGCTTCAGCCTGGCTTACTCAAGAATGATCACCGACTGGTTCGCCTTCGGCGCCGCAGCGAAGTACATTTCTTCCCAGATCTGGCACACCAGCGCCAACGCACTCGCAGTGGACCTGGGGGTAATTGTCAATACGCACTTCTTCACACTGACGGGCGATCGAAGCGACGGCCTGAGGATCGGTATGAGTATCTCCAATTACGGCACTCGGCTACGCTTTGATGGCATGGACTTATTGACGGGTATCGACTTACTGCCGGACGAACAGGGGAACTATAGCGATGTACCCGGCCAATTCAAAATGCAGGAATGGGAACTTCCACTCATTTTCAGGATCGGTATGTCAGTCAATCCTCTCGTCTCTCGGTATCACCGGTTGACCCTGGCCTTGGATGCTCTGCACCCCAACAACAATTCAGAGTCGATCAATGCCGGCTTCCAGTACCAGTTCAAAGCTCCATCCTTCGGGAGCTTCTATCTCCGTGGCGGGTACAAAGCACTCTTCATGAACCAGTCGGAGTACGGCCTGACTCTAGGTGGTGGAATAGCATTGCGGTTCATGCGCAACGCTGGAGTAAAAATGGACTATGCCTATAAGACCTTGGGCATCCTCGGTGATACTCAGTCTTATACTATCGGGATCAGCTTCTGAATATGCCTGGGTATCCACCTCCACGGCGGGAAAGGAAAGAGTAGGACGGGATAAGACAGTTGATTCTGGAAAAGCCGGGGCGCTCGGCCACTCTACTGTGCCACGACCATTCCAGGTCTCATAGTAACTAATTCCCTTATTAGGTAATTTTGAGTCATTCTCTTGATAACTCCTACCCACCCGGCATTCCCTTCAGCTCTGATTCCCATTTCTCTTGGTTTGCTACTCTCGCTGTCCTGCCACAGACCATCGGTTCCGGAACCAGATGAAACGATTCTTGTTCGGGTTGGTGATAAAACCATCTCCCTGAACGAATTCATCCGGCGGGCGGAATACACGCCGCGCCCACCCTACTGCAACAGCGATAATTATATTCATAAGAAAATCGTACTTAACTCTCTCATAGCCGAAAAGCTCCTGGCGATCGAGGCAGGGAACAACAATCCACTCGTCGAGAATGAACAATTTCGTGCCTTTATTAAGGGACGCAGGGAACAAGCCATGCGACAATGGCTGTACCATACCGAGGCTTATCAACAAGTACGACTTGATACTTCCGACATTAAGCGAGTGTACCAACGAGCCGGCCGCCGATACCGGGTGGCTTTTTTCACACTTCTTAATCAGGACCAGGCAGACAGCGCTAGGGCTGCGTTGTTAGAGAATCCTGATGCTTTTGATCCCATCTATCGGGCTTATAGCCAGCAACCGGAACCACCGATTCGAGATATCAGCTGGGAGGAACCCCACGCTGATCAGCTCCGCCACGCCCTCTATTTGCAGCCCGTCAGCGTGAACCAGGTGATCGGCCCCATCGTCACTGAGGACAATGAATACCTGTTCATGAAGGTCCTTGGCTGGCGGGATCGGATCGACATCAGTGAGCAAGGATCCAGGCAGCGGTGGAACGATGTGGTTGAGCGCCTCACGAGTAGACAGGCTGACCGGCTATTTGAGCAGTACATGAGTGAGGTAATGCAAGGTAAACAGGTTCAGTTTGTTGATCACACCTTCTGGCGACTTGTCCGGGCGCTAGCGCCCATCTACCTCAAGGTACCAGATGAAGACAAGGAGATCCTCAAGCAGACCTTCTGGTCAGAAGTGAATCCGGAGTTTGCCGCCGGCCAGAGGGCAGGCAGCCTGTTCGATTATGATCGCAATCAACCTTTCTTCGCTATCAACGATCAGTTGATGACGGTGGGTGACTTTCTCGACATGGTGAAATCCCACCCCCTGGTTTTCAGGAAAAAGACATTCGATGGATCGGAGTTTCCAGAACAATTCAAATTGGCGGTGGTGGACTTGATCAGGGATCAATATCTCACAGAAGAAGCGCATAGGAAAGGCTACGATCAAGTCAACATGGTAGAGCGAAATACCAACCTGTGGCATGATTACCTGCAAGCGCTCTACGCCAAGTACGAGTACCTGGAGCGGATTGGATACGAAGACAATTTCAGTAGCAATTATCTGAGTGCAATTTCCCAGTATCTGAACCCTTACATAGATAGCCTTCAGGCTAAGTATAATGACATTATAGTGATCAACACCGACATGTTTGAGGAAATCGAGCTCACGCGGATTGACCTGTTTGCAATACAGCCTCAGGCTGCCTACCCCATCGTAGTTCCTGACTTTCCTTTGATCACCACCGATAGTCGGCTGGACTACGGGAGGAAGTCGGAGTAAGGGACCGGGAGCTCACTATGTTCCCTGGGAATCCATTCCAGACAAGGAACCAATTAGGCATTACCTGGGTGTTGCGTTGCCTGTTGTGCGCGCTTATAGGAGCGAGTTGCCCTGTTTCAGCGAAAGATTACAAGGGGGGTGAATGCCGTACTATCGCTGCTTACACCTACGGGCGCTTCGAAGTGCGATGCAAACCGGGGCGGGGCAGCGGTCAGCTGGCGTCCTTCTTTACCTATCATGACGCCGCGTCATCGGATGAGTGGAATGAAATTGACATCGAGATTATGGGGCGCTACGTGGATGATGTGCAGTTCAATACCATCACACCGGGAGTAACCAACCACGTCCGGCACCAATCGATACCTTTCAATCCTTTCGAGGACTTCCACACCTATGCCATCGAATGGACTCCGTATTACGTGGCCTGGTTTGTGGATGGCCAGGAGGTGGCGCGGCAGACGGGCGAGCATATCCAAACCCTGATCCGGCCCCAGAAGATCATGATGAACACCTGGATCCCAACCTATCCCAATTGGTCCGGAGAGTGGAACCAGGCTATCCTGCCTGTCTTTCATTATTACGACTGGGTCAGCTATGCGAGCTACGATTCCGGCAGCGGCAACACCGGTACAAATAACAATTTCACCCTCCAATGGAAGGATGATTTCCATTCCTGGGACACTGCCAGATGGGCCAAAGCCACGCATACCTGGGAAGGCAACAATGTAGACTTCACACCTGAGAACGTGGTATTGGATAATGGATGCATGATCCTTTGTCTCACAGATAGCGTGAATACAGGCTATATAGACAATAATCCGCCTACGGTGAT
Source organism: Candidatus Neomarinimicrobiota bacterium (assembly GCA_041862535.1). NCBI lineage: Bacteria > Pseudomonadati > Fidelibacterota > Fidelibacterota bacterium. The sequence continues at coordinate 3,754 of JBGVTM010000365.1, forward strand.
ATGGGCCCGGGCTTCAGGCAGCACGGTAACCGCTCTATTCTCAGAGGATGTTGACAGCATCAGTGCCCTGGATCTCTCACACTATGCTATCCCCGGCGTGTCCATCACTGAGATCGAATTTTATGACCGACGCACGGTGGAGCTGATGGTTTCAGGCTTGAATCCGCAAGGGGACTACCAGTTGACGGTCAGTCAGATCAAGGATCTGGCAGCACCGCAGCCCAATGTACAGACAGGTGTCGTCGTCGATCTGCCCTATGTGCCACCTTTGACGTTCCCCGTACGGCTCAACGTTGGAGGGCAAGCCTACAATGACTTTCTACCCGATCAGCAGTGGGGCTATGATCAGGGATACGGTTACCTGGACGGCTGGTCTGCATGGTGGGGCAGCGCTTCTATAGATGCCCCAAAAAATCGGGAAGTATACAAAAGCGCGATAGTGGGACCCGCCAAATATCGAGTGCGGGTGCCTGATGGCCGATACCGGATCACTATGATGTTTTCGGAGAACGAATACGCCGAACTCGGCGGGCGGGTATTCGATGTCTTCATCGAAAACAGCCTTATTGCTGGGAAGCTGGACATCTTCAGCCGGGTAGGAAAATTCCGAGCGTACGATATTCTGGTGGATTCGGTGGAAGTTATCGATGGGATCATTGATCTACACTTCGCGGCGGTGGTGGGTACACCGGTGCTCAACGGATTGATCATTGAATTTCAAGGATTAAGTACCCTGCCAGGCTCGGCGGATGTCCCCTGCGAATATCAACTGCACCAAAACTTCCCCAATCCCTTCAATAGCTCCACTACGATTTCATTTCAACTTGCCAGAAGTAGTTATACATCGCTTTCCGTTTATGACCTTCGGGGACGAAAGCTCCAGACGCTGCTAGGCGATTGGCTGGGACCGGGACAGCATGACATAGCCTGCGATATATTGCTGCCCAGCGGTGTCTATTTCTATCGCCTTGATATAGGAATTGATGGTATTCAGTACCACTCGGAAACCAGAAAGATGATACTCTTGAAATGAAGCCCTTACCCATGTATCGCTTGCTGCGGCTCTTCAGTTTGGCAATGGTAGTGGTATGGTCCGCTGCGGCCTGTGATGATTCTTCCGATGGGAATGTGGAGGATGATGGACACGGCTTGCCCGAGTATGAGGGATGGGAGCTGGTCTGGTACGATCAGTTTGAAGACTCAACGGTGAATAGGTTCTTGTGGAATGTTTTGAACCGTGAACACAGTTATAACAACGAGCTCCAGTACTATGTCCCTGAGGACGTCTATATCGAAAATAGATGTCTGCGGATCAGGAGCCAGAAGCGGCCTTACGGCAGCAAGGAGTATACTTCGGGACAGGTGCACACCCAGAACAAGCATTCTTGGACCTACGGCCGGTTTGTAGTGCGCGCCCGCCTCCCTCGCGGGCAAGGCATGTGGCCGGCCCACTGGATGCTCCCCCAAGACAGCAGCTGGCCTCCCGAAATTGATATCATGGAATTCCTCGGCCATGATCCGCATACTATTTACATGACCAACCACTGGGGCGAGCATCGAAATGGGTGGCATCCCTCACGCGGAGGTAGCCATACCAGTTCAATAGACTATACGGAAAATTTTCATACGTTTGCAGTCGAATGGGAACCGGGAATCATTAAGTGGTTCATTGATGATACCCTCCGGTTCATTTCTTCGGAAGGAGTCCCGGGAAAGCCATTCTTTATTATTCTGAATACCGCTGTGGGCGGGGATTGGCCGGGTAACCCGAATGAGACTACCGTTTTCCCACAATACCACGACATCGACTATGTTGCAGTCTACCAGCGTCCATAAGTTGAACAGACCTAATCGCATTCTTTGCTTATTCTTGCCTTTCGCGCTGATTTTCAGCTGCAAACAACCCACTGATAACGGCGAAGAGCTGCTCCCCTATCAAGATCCAAACCGTCTGGTAGCAGAACGGGTCGAAGACCTGCTGCAGCGCATGACCCTGGAAGAAAAAATCGGTCAGATGACTCAGGTAGACCGGGGATTCATTCAGCAGCCGCAGGACATCTCTGACTACTACCTGGGTTCGATTCTCAGCGGTGGTGGTTCAACGCCGGCAGTTAACGCTCCGCAGGCATGGGCGAAGATGGTCAATACGTACCAGAGTATCGCCCTGCAGACACGCCTGGGTATTCCGATCATCTATGGAATTGACGCTGTTCATGGTCATAACAATGTCGTGGGTGCCGTGATCTTCCCTCACAATATCGGTATGGGTTGCACACGCAATCCATCCCTGGTAGAACAAGCTGCCGCGATTACCGCCAGGGAGGTGGCTGCTACGGGGATCCACTGGACGTTTTCTCCCTGCATCGCGGTTCCCAGGGACGAGCGCTGGGGTCGCACCTACGAGGGATTCGGAGAAGATCCCGAGCTCGTCGCGTCCATGGCTTTTGCTGCCGTTAGAGGCTACCAGGGCACTGATCTGTCAGCTCCCGGGACTATCCTGGCATGCGCGAAACATTTTGTGGGGGATGGGGGTACCGTTGGCGGACACAATGCCGGTGATGTGCAATTGGATGAACAAGCTCTGCGCAACATTCACATGCTTGGCTACTTGGAGGCTATCCGTGCAGGCGTGGGGTCGGTCATGGCCTCTTATAACAGCTGGAATGGGCAGAAAGTCCATGGAGACCATTACCTACTCACCACCGTCCTGAAGGAAGAGCTCGGTTTTGACGGTTTCCTGGTATCGGATTGGGGAGCCATCGATCATTTGCCCGGGGATTATACCAGCGATGTCCGCATTTCCATCAATGCTGGCCTGGATATGATTATGGTCCCCCAGAATTACAGGGAATTCATCGGTACCTTGAAGCTCCTGGTCGAGCAGGAGGAGGTAGCCCTTGAAAGAATAGACGACGCGGTGCGCAGGATTCTGCGCATCAAGTTTCGCCTGGGATTATTTGAAACTCCCTATGCCGATATTGGCATGTCCTCTATAGTAGGGTCCGAGGAACACAGGGACGTAGCGCGTGAATGTGTTCGGCAATCGTTGGTGCTCCTGAAAAATGAAGCGCAATTACTCCCCTTATCCAAGAATCTCGGGCGAATACACGTGGCGGGCAAAGCCGCTGATAACCTTGGCTATCAGTGCGGTGGATGGACCATTACTTGGCAAGGCGGAAGCGGTGATATTACCGAGGGCACGACCGTTCTCGAGGGAATACGGAACACGGTTTCCAATTCGACCACCGTTACGTATTCGATTGATGGTAGTGGGGCGCACGGTGCAGACGTGGGAATTGTGGTTGTGGGTGAAACTCCCTATGCGGAGGGGCATGGTGATCGAACCGATCTTAGCCTGGCTGATGAGGATGTATCAGCGATAATGCGGGTAAAAGCCAACGGAATTCCTGTAGTCGTCATCCTGATATCAGGACGTCCTCTGATCATTTCCGGTGGGCTTGGAAACTGGGACGCCTGCCTCGTGGCTTGGCTGCCGGGAACTGAAGGCCAGGGAGTTGCGGATGTCCTGTTTGGCGATTACAGTCCTACAGGGAAACTATCCTTCACTTGGCCGGCAAACATGGATCAAATCCCGATCAATGAGGGTGACACCGGCTACTACCCGCTGTTTGAGTACGGCTATGGCCTGAGCTACGAGTAAACCGCCCTTTTTACTCCTTTTCCTTTCTGGACATTCCGGTTAATTATCACCAGCTGACGTCCACTCTGTTTTCACAACCTGGTAAGATTCCCGGAAGTCGGTCGCGTACCAATCTCCTGTTTTGTACAACCTGACCAGTCCGAACCATTCCTCTACGTCATCCGGGTCCTGTGAGTAGGAATCCTCCAATCCGAATTTCCACCAGGCATCCAGATACTCGTGGATGCATACTCCAGCGACTTGTTGGTCGGTACTAGCAATGTCCTGCAGGTTCTGGAGGATACCCTCGGCTTGCTCTTGTTCTGTATTCCCGCCGTAGCCGTAATTGGGGGGGCCAAGATGGGGTGCGTTTGGAGCCACGCTTAGGCCAGTCTCGGTGATCAGCAAGGGAACATCCGGATATTTCGCTTTCAATCGTTCGATCCAACCTTGGAACATGGTCCCAGTGGAACTTCCAGGTGTTGTTGATGGACGATAATATGGCACTGCATACGAGTAAGCGTTGTGACTTCGAAAGTCCAAAAATGGGGTGTCGATCAGATCCGCGGTCCGAATCTCATTCGCATAGGACACCAACGGAAGGTTGCCGTAAGTAGCCATTTCATACGTCTTGATATAATCTGCCATCTCTGCCAAAAAGGCTTCGGTGGCGGTCGTATTGCTATCGGTGGTTACGTACGTACCCGAGTAGCCTGTAATGTCCGGATGGTTGGCGTTCGTTGATCGAATGCTTGCCTCGCTCAGCTCATTTCCCGCTAGATATGCCAGCAGGGGTGGATTGTGATCGGTGAAAACGGAATAGATCCGATCAACAACGCTTCGAATGTAGGACCGTGTTTGGTCTTTGAAGACTGAGTCCTGGAAATCGGGCTGCTCAGAATCAATCCATATGGTTTGGATAATGTGGAGATCTCCAACATTCTTTAGTGCCTCATAACAATAACGAGGCGCTCCCCAGAATCTGATAGTGTTGGCACCCATATTCTTTATATCTGCGATATCTTGATCGATGCTGGCTTTCAGTTTTGCCGGTAGTGATGTAGACTGTTCAATGTCCCACGGGAGGTAGCCTGGATAGCCGGGCACATAGACAATCCCTTGAACCACGAATGGTACCTCGTTCTCAAGGATGAAGTTGCCATCGGTGCTGAAGCTATTGCCAGTAGTCGTAGGACCATTAGTGATCTTTTCCGTACAAGCACTATAGATGAATATGATCAGGAGGAAGCTATAGTACCGCCATAAGGACTGGAACGGTCTGTATCTTTTCAGCATCGAATACATGGTCACACACAATGTACGTGGTTCGTTATGCTGGATGCAAAGATGATGGACAGTATTATATCAAATTAATCCCCGGTTTGCGCTCTCAGTCTGCCAACAGGGCGCTGACGCATAAACCAAGTCCCTCAAGATGCTATTATAAAAATAGGCGTCAGAGTAGTGCCGTCATCATTCCCGCCTACGGCGGGGCCGGAAGCAGGGACACTATTGAAATAGGTGGTGGAGCCAGTATCCACCCTATAGCGTATGGAATCTAGTGAATATAATTCCAAATGAATATTAGCCGACTCCCTCGCTCCCCATTTACATAAGCAACTTCTCCACCATCTTCAGTTCAGCAGGTCAAGGACGATATTGAACAGGATTCCGCTCAGCCACCAAGTAGCCGGTTATGTGCTTGCGATGAAACACCTACTAAGATTTCTGGACAGTCACATCCAAATGCTAATACGGCAGGCTAACTGATCGACCGATGTTCTATTGGCCTCCCTGATAAAACCTACTGAACGGTACTATTACTACCCTTCTTAAATGGAGGTAACTACTCTTTATTGAATACTTTAGAAATCTCTAGTCAAGGCCGTTCGGATTCAAAAGCCGGTGTGCGCAGGGTTGTGGGGGTTCGAGTCCTACCCCTTACTTGAGGTAATGCGGATCTTATTCAGTTTCCGGATTGTCCAGATGTGTATGCTACAATCCGTATGCTAAGGTGCGGTTTACCATGTTTAGCAGCACCATCTTGGTGTATTACACCGGGCCCATTATCAGCGGCCAGTCTGGAAATTGAATCCATTATGTTCGGGACTAATCATTAGCATAGCTTTAGAAGATTTCCATTTGTCACCCAACAAAAGCTTATCTTCGTCGTATCCAATACCAATCATTCCTGTAATGAATCCAGCACCTTCGCTACGAACTCCATCATTACCCGGCCGTTGATCCAGCGGGTGACGATGACTAGGTCGTGCTTTGGGTCGCAGTAGATCATGTTCGTACCGCTGCCCAGGTGGATCCACGCCGACTCGGGCGCACTCGCTAACCCCTGGCGGCCGGTGTTCAGGTAGAAGTTCATAAAGCCGTAGCCGGGATTCGCGCCGGTGGGGGTGATGGCCATCTCCCACCACTCCACGGGGAGGAGCTGCTCGTCGCCCCACCTGTAGCGGCGGGCGGTGAGGAGACCGAACCGGGCCTGGTCGTACGCGTTGATGAACATTCCGCCGCCCCAGTGCCCGCCACCGCTCGGGATCTGGACGTTGGTGCCGTCCAGCAGGATCCACGAGTTCTCGTAGCCGTGCCACTGCCAAGTGGGCGACGCGCCGATCGGCCGCATGATCCGCTCCCGCAGCACCTCCTGGATCGGTTCTCGCCAGACCAAGGTGGCCGCCAGCGCCAACAGGTTCACCCGCGTGTCATTAT
>JBGVTM010000366.1 GCA_041862535.1 Candidatus Neomarinimicrobiota bacterium
CTGGCATCCTTGCTGTATGATTCCGCTACATGTTCAATGGACTCGAAAAAGACCAGGTTGTTAAGATGAATGCCAAGGGCAATACTCATCGGGTCATCAGCTCCCAGCACGCGACGTAACGCGAAGGCGCTCGACACTGCCCAGGTTTCAATAACGGTATGCATATACGGTGTTACATATTCAACAGTCCCATCAGGCTCCCAGGTACTAGTAATCAGAACGGAGTCAATAAGTCTCTCAGCGGAGTACTTCTGGAAGTACCCCAGCCCGATTCTCAGTGGTTCAAGGGGGAACACTAATCCGATGGATTGGAGGAACCGTTTGGGCGGTCGACGGTAGCCTATATCCGCAATCCAGCCGGGCTTTATCTTTGTCTCGGCTTGTAACGATACCCCCGCGCTTATATCATGAAACTCGGCCATGAGGGCCGGATTGGTAGCGGCCAGGTTCGCAATGGATGGCTCGACCGCTCCCACGATCCCCTGGCCGCTTAGTTGGCTCAGGACATAACCTTGAGGCAAATAGGTCACTACACGCTGCTGCCGCGGAAAAGTTTGTGCGCTGAGCTGAGGGACCAGAAGGAGGATAAAAGCCAGAACGGTAGGGGGTAGCTTCCTGTTTCGGATCAAGCGCACTGCTTCATGGATGTTCATATGGGACAAGTATTCCCCCCTAATTCACCAACACCATCTTAATCGCCTTGCTGTATTCCAGCGATAATTGCCGGGCGATTGAATATTCAATCCCATCAATGTGATGATAGCGTTGGAGCCGTTCATTCATGTCCTGGTATGAGACCTTCATCCATCCACCAGAGACACCTCCTAGTATGGCCCAGGACGAGTTGTCCGGTTCTGAGGATTTCAGGGGACATATCCCCAGGGCTATCAGCAATAGTAAAGTTGCTCTAATATTGTGGACAGAATTCATGGACGCCATCGTACGCTTCCACCCGGCTGGAATTCAAGCCTTGCCCGAGCCTGTAATTCGTGCTTCAACCAATTATTAATAAAGGATACAAAGTTGACAACAAAATGTCAAGCAGTATACTATGAATTGCTGGGTATGACAGGCAGTCTTGGTGGTGAAGCGTTAATCATCTCTTACTGAGAAAGTGAAGATGCATAAGATGAAGCCGGTCTGGGCTGGTCACCTGTGGGCAAACTCCTGCCCTAAAACCAACTTCTTAACAAAATTCACCCAAACACTGTCTATTTATTTCACCATTAGCGAATTTCTTGTCGGTGCGCAGCGTTCTTTTAATCCATTGCTGGTCGGGGGTTCTCCCAGAGGGACCCCTGCGGGGGATTCCCCCCGGGTCACTACAAAGCCCCTGTCTGAGCAGGGACTTTATCATTCACGCGCGCCTTTATTTTACAGGCTCGGTATCCCTCCAGCGATTTCTTGCACTACCCGGGTAGGGGGATCTCCAGCTGGTTCTCAACCGGCTCGATGGTGGCCTGGTGGGCTTCCACTACTTTTATGATCCTGGCCAGGACCTCCGGGTGGTCAGAGGCCACATTGTACTTTTCAGACGGATCGTGCTCCAGGTGGAAGAGCAGCGGTGGATCGTGTTCGTGGGGCTGGTCCTGATAACCGGCCTGGGTAGTGAAATGGACTTTCCACGGTCCCTGGCGGACGGCGCAAAGCCGGGTGCCCCGGTAAAAAAACATTGTATCCCGCTGGCTGGGGCCTGCTCCACGCAGCATGGGAAGCATGTTGACCCCATCGAGGGTCCGGTCGGTGGGCAGCGCCACCCCTGCCAGCGCCAGACAGGTAGGCAGAATGTCCAGGGTGCTGGAGAGGCCGGCGTTCACCATACCGGCAGGGATTGTCCCCGGCCACCAGGCGATGGTAGGCTCGCGCATGCCCCCATCCCAGGTGCTGCCCTTACCTCCGCGCAGCAAACCCGCTGATCCCCCCTCCAGGTCCTGGGTCAGCCAGGGACCGTTGTCGCTGGTGAACAGCACCAGGGTGCTTGCGAACAGTTTCAGACGCTGCAGCGTATCCAGAATCTGCCCCACGCTCCAGTCGATTTCCTCAACCACGTCGCCATATAGCCCCCGCAGGCTTTTCCCCTTGAAATCCGCTGACGCAAACAAGGGGATGTGGGGGAAGGTATGGGGGAAATAAAGGAAAAAGGGCTCATCCCGGTGGTCTTCAATGAACTGTACTGCTTCCCGGGTATAGCGTTCCGTAAGGGTCGCCTGATCGACCGGCTGCTCGATGATATCCTCATTTCGCATGAGCGGAACCGGTGGATCACCCCGCTCCACGTTGTGCATGTCATTGCTGTAGGGAAGGCCGTAATAGGTATCGAATCCGTGCTTGGTGGGCAGATATTGGGGGAGGTGCCCCAGATGCCACTTGCCGATGCAGGCGGTGGCGTAGCCCCTGGACTTCAGGGCTTCGGCGATGGTGATTTCGCTGGCGGGCAGACCGCCGCCGGAGTCGGGGAACAACACCCGTCGTTTGTCACTGCACATCCCGCTGCGAATGGGATATCGTCCGGTTAACAGCGCCGCCCGGCTGGGTGTACAGACAGAGGCGGCGACATAAAACTGCGTCAGTTTCATGCCCTCCGCGGCCATGCGGTCCAGGTTGGATGTACGCAGAGTGGGATGACCGAACACACCCAGATCGCCATAACCCAGGTCATCGGCAAAAATGACAATGATATTCGGCAGTCGACGCGCCCCGCGCGTTTTAATACCACAACCGATCAGCGTAAGCCCCGCGGCCCCCAGTCCGAAAGTTCTAAGAAAGTCCGCGCGCGTGTAGGTCTGTAGATTTCTCTGTCGAACCGGTCCCATCGGTAACGGATTCCTTTTCGATTCTCATGTTCCTGCTAGTGTGACTGACCAGCCACCTATTATTTGGCCTCCTTGCACAGTGCAAATGTCAGACTTTTCCGGGTGGAAGCGAGCATGCCATGATTGCCCGTCGCAAAAGGAATGTATACAAAACATAGAATAAACTAAGAGGGCATCCTGGATACTACAAGGGTTAGTTTGCGCTCAATCCGAAGCGTTCTAGTTTGATGCTCAAAACCCTACTTCGGCAACACCAGCTTGATGGATTAACTGGCTCCGGTTGCAACTTCCAGCAGCTGGCATTTACGGCTGCTGGCTGCCAATCCTGGCAGCGACCTGAAGCAAAAAATCAACGGACTCTTACTCGACTACCTCCTCGTAGTCCCAGCCCTGCTCCCGGCAAAGCACCTTGACGTGATCGTCCCAGGTCGGTTCATCGGCGGGACGCGGACCGACGAAGCAGTCCACGGCCAGGTAGCGCAGCCCCTGTTTCCCGGCGGCCCGGATGGAGTGATAGGTGGACACGGGAATCCTTGCTACGTCGCCGGGCCCGACGGGATAACCGACCTTTTCGGCTCCGATGGTCAAGGTGCCTTCGCCCTCCAGGATATAGAAAACCTGTTCGGTATCGTCGTGTTTATGGAGCGGAGGGGCCTGTCCCGGCTCGAGCACCACCAGGAAAACTTCCGACACGTCCGCCTCGCTCCGGTCCATGACCAGGTCATTGCGGTGCGTCGGAAACCGGTAGCGTTTGAGGTTGGTCGTTGCGAATACGTATTTCATGCCGAAATGCTCCTTAATGCAACAGTGTTTCCCAGAAACCCTTGATGCCGACACCGCACATATACAATGCGAAAAGCAGGATCAGCGCCAGAATGACATTGGTTGAGGGAGTGTAGGTATATTCTCCCATGAGGGATTTGCGATTGCCGAGCCAGATCAGGGCTAACACGGTGACGGGCAGGATGATGGCCGAGAAGACCTGGGAGGTGATCATGACCGGTACAGGCGGGGCCTGCAGCAGGGGTACGGTGAAGCCGAGCAGGGAGATGAGCAGCACCATCACGCGGTACCTCGCCAGCTTCATATCCCGTGGGGTGCCGGAGTAATCGCACAAGAGCCAGGGCAGCAGTAGAACGTTGGGCAGCTGTGATGACAAGCCGGCGGCCACGATACCGGAAACGAAAATGGCGGTGGCCAGCCGACCGGCCAGGGGTTCCAACAGCTCAATCATCTGGGAAGCGTGTGAAAGTCCCAGTTTATGCACATACAGGGTCCCGGCAGCCGCGGCCATGATCGTGGCACTGATCAGGAACATCATCAGGCTGGAGACCAGCGCGTCCCTTTTTTGAATTTTTAGATGCTCCAGGGTCCAGCCGGCCTCCTTGACCAGCGTCGTTCTCACGATAAACAGGCCCGAAAAGACCGTGGTGCCGACCATGGCGGCGATTACCAGAAAAGGGCCTTTCCCCACGTCCTCCGGCACCGTTGGAATGCTGGGTATCATTCCTTTGAGGATTTCCAGCGGAGGCGGACTCAGGATAAAGAAGTTGAGAATGAAACTGCCCGCCATGATAGCCACAATCACCGCCAGCGCTCTTTGAAAGGCCTGCGTGCTGCCCTTCCAGAATATTATATATATAAGAAATATGAAAAAAGCGGCAAAGTAGAGGGGACCGATACCACCAGAGATATATATCTTTGACCATTCGCTGCAGATATCAACGATAATCCCCATTACCCCGATTACACTGGCACTGACGGCGGTGGTTAATGCGATGATGAAGAAAATCCCCAGCGCCGGATGAATATGTCTCTTGAAGGAATAAAGTGCCGTCTCACCGGTGACCAGGGTGTACCGGCCATAATGAACGATCATAAAGTAGGTTACCATGCATGAAAGGAAAATAGTCCACAACAGGGACATGCCGTAGGTAGCACCAGCCTTGGCCATGGCGGTTACACTGCCGGTACCTATATTAAATCCCAGCAGGAAAATACCAGGCAGGAAAGTCTTAAGTGTTTTTAATATTGTTCTGGAAGAGTTAAGGGTTATTCGAATCTCGTTTAATATTTAGCCGTCTGTTGACGGCGAGTCTTCGTTACGGACTTGCCGGCAAGCTTACGTATGTTGATTACCATAGCCAACATACCAAAAAGCCGGACCGCCGTGAATGCGCCCCACCATGTTTCATTACCTGTCCTTGGAAAGTTTCAATGACTTATCAGTCTCCAAAGACAATCTCCCCGTCCTCGTGGCCGCTGATGATATTGCCTTCCAGCGATACTGGCAAATCGCGGCGGAAAAGGTAGACCGCGGCCTTCTGGACGCCCTGGCCGGTGTCACGAATGGTGTTGCCTTCCAGCACCAGTTCCCTGACGGGACTGTCGATGAGAAAGCCGTAGCCCCCGTCGGCGGTGCCGTTGTCCTCGACGGTATTGTTCTGGAACCGGTTGCGATGGGGCGCGTTCGCTTCCCGTTCACTGCGGAAATATACCCCGGCCTTCCCGTTTTCGTATATCCGGTTCTCTTTGAATACCATATCGCTATCTTTATGGCCGGTGCAGATGCCGGATCGCTTGTTATGATGAAACCGGTTGCCGTTAACCATCCCGTCCTGCACCCGCCAGCAGATGTACAGTCCATCCCTGTCGTTATATGAAGATGTGCTACCCTCGACGCGCGTATTATACGAACCGGTCCCCGGATGGAGCCCGTCCTTGCTGCACTCTGAGACAACACAGTTGCGCACCGTTACATCCCGGGTCATCTGCCAGCTGATGCCGTCGCCATTGAAATTCTTGACCGACACGTCTTCAACCAGAGCATTACGGACATCGTACAGGTAGATACCCCCGCCCCGGCAGCCGTTGATGAACTCATTTCGGCCGCGGTTGCCATCCACCGCTAAGCTCCCTATGCGCACACCTTCGATTTCCACCGCGGCGATGATGGCGCTGGCCGTGGAAACTCCGCCTTCCCGGTCTGCCCGATAGTCCCGCAAAAGATAAGCGTCAAGGTAAATTACATTATCCTCGATCACGGTGATCACGGCGGTGGACACCTCCCAGGCATTATTATGCTCCGCGTCGTAGATATGTACCGCCATCCCCGGCTCGAAACCCGCGGCGTCCGCTACTGTCAGCTGCCGCTCTCCATAATCCGCATCGACCGCCAGCTGGGTGCTGAATCCGTCGATCTTTCTCAGGACCGTCTCCGGCCCGGAACCCACCAGCTCCAGGCCGCTGCACAGGTTGACGGGCGCCTTGATATGAAAGACCCCCGGTGTCAGTCTCACCACGCCGCCGCCACGAACCTTCAACTCATCAATGGCCCGCTGAATCGCTTCCGAAGTAAAACCGGCAATATCGGCCTCCGCTCCACCGACACTGATCGTGACCGCTGCCCTTTCGGCTGATTGTAAGCGCAGGCCTCCTGAAGGCTCGCCCCCGGCCAAAAGGCAAATACCCAGACTCATAATCCAGATGGCTATTCGAAGTGCCATATTAGGTTGCTTTGCCCGCCGCCTCCTCAGCCCTGTTGAAGCTAATAATCCCCACGCAGGTGCCAGGCTGGACAAGTATGGTACCCCCGGCTGAAGCAGACTCAATGCCGGTCGGTATGGCTAATGAGTCACCGGGAATATCAAGCATGGCGGCCGTAGCCCCTGAGATAAGGAATATAAATATACGGCTATGCTTCATCGCGCTTCCGGGTGCGGAACGTGCCGCGTCTGGAACCTGAACCTGTTAGATTGTACGACGGCTAATATAACAAGAGTATTGTAAAAGGTCTGAACTGTTTAAAGCAAAAAGTACCCTCCAAAACGAGCTTCTTTTAATTGCAGACTTCCCCACTCACTCCTCGGTACTCAGCCATTTTTCCCACCGGGTTACATCCCCTCCCCCCGAATCCAAGTTCCTCCAGACGAGATATCTGCCAGGTCTCTTACTGAGGTGAACAGCATCCTTAATCCGGTATTATATAACCCGCAAGTTGTGCCCCTTATTAAATTGAGATCGGTGAACGAGCAAACTGAGTTATATTTTTTAGTGCTTATCGTCAGCGATCAGCGATCCTGCCTGTACTTCAGTAAAGAGGTCTACCCGGTTGGACTTCCTGAACGAAAGCGGCTATTAATCCAAACTCTTGGGGGAACAATCCTATGCCAAAAATAGACTTCATTGTCAACGGACATAAAAAATCAGTGCAAGTAGAGCCGGACATGAAGTTGCTCTGGGTGCTCCGCGATACCCTTGGTTTAACAGGGACCAAATACAGCTGCGGTATGTCACTGTGCGGGGCCTGCACAGTTCATCTGGATGGCAAGCCTATTCGCTCGTGCATGACCCCCTTCTCCGCTGTGGCCGGCCGCAAGGTGACAACTATCGAGGGCCTGTCCCCCGATGGCAGTCACCCCTTGCAGCGGGCCTGGGTTGAGGAAGAGGTATCGCAATGCGGCTATTGCCAGCCCGGCCAGATCATGATCGCCGCCGCCCTCCTGGCGACAAATCCCAAACCCACCGATAAAGATATCGACGAAACCATGTCCCGGGCTCTCTGCCGCTGCGGCACCTACCAGCGCATCCGTCGGGCCATCCACCGGGCCGCCCGGGAGGTGTGAAATGGAAACCAGGACTACCATCAGCAGAAGTGAATTCCTGAAAATCTCGGCCGCGGCCGGAACCGGCCTGGCCATCGGCTTCTACCTGGCTTTACCCGAAAAATTGGCCGCTCAGGCCTCCACCGCTTTCAAACCCAACGTCTGGGTGAGCATCGACACCTCGGGCACAGTAACCATCACCATGCACCGCAGCGAGTTCGGGCAAAAGGTCTGGACCTCCCTACCCATGATCCTGGCGGATGAACTGGAAGCGGATTGGTCCCGGGTTCAGGTCAGGCAAGGCGACCTTGACCCGGTCTATGGCAGC
>JBGVTM010000367.1 GCA_041862535.1 Candidatus Neomarinimicrobiota bacterium
TCCAGCAGCGTTGAGACTCCATTCCGGAAATCATAGAGATAAACGGCATTGGAATAGCCACCGGATACAGCAAGTCTGGTTCCCTGCCCGTAGAAGCGGACCCCAAGCCACGTCCGCTCCTGACCAAGAGTATCCACGACCTGCCGGTTTTGTAGGTCAACAATGCATACATCCTGGCGGTAGCCACTGCCGGTGATCGCGGCATAGCGTTCATCGGGAGTAACATCCATACTGAGGGGCAGGTCCCCAACGGGTACATGTTCGCCAGCGGATTCAAGGATCCAGCCGTTGGGCAGAAGGATGCGCCCATCCGCCAACATACCAGGAATCGGCATATCTGCGGTCCGCAGCCCCAATTGGCATCCCAGGGTGAATAGAAACAAGGGCCAAAACATACCTTTGATAAAATTTGAGTTGAAAATTGAATTGAACACAGTTGACTCCCTGATATGCTATATCACAGAACAGGCTGCGGTTGGCATCACAAGTTACATCCGTATTTGAGTCTGAACACCTGATACGGTGTACGTCCGCTCCGAGATGTGTTAGGTGGGCGACCTCACCCCCGACACTTCGTGTCGCTCCCTCTCCTTGAAGTGAGGGTGGGAAGCGGCTAACGGTCTGCAGGAGAGTAACAGCTAAGGACGCCAGGAGATACAGACGCCAAGCAGAATAACCATGAGAAGCCAACAGCAATGAGGTATGCAACTCTCGTTAATACTCCCCTGGTTGGGAGGCCGCTATACGTCCAAGCGAGAACAGAGAGTATCAGTATCCCGTGCTGGAATAAGTGCGGGTAGTGCTCAGCTACATTGAATCAGTACAACCTGCCGGATTCGTTATTAAAATGAGCAATGATCCTTGAAGGCATTTATGACTGAACGCGCACCAAGAATAATGAGAGGCCTCTTTACCTTTCTGGTAATATTCCCCGCCTGCGTCCTTGCCGGGGGGAATTGGGGCTGGCTGGCTCATGAATATATCAATTTCCACGCCGTGGAATATTTACCATCGGAAATGTCGTTTTTTCTGTATCAGCGTACCTTCCTGTACCAGCATGCATCCGATCCGGATAGGGATGGATCGCCCGGCTATTGCCATTATATCAATATCGATTACTACCCGGAGTTCCATGACGGCACGTTACCGCATGAATGGGAAGAGATGCTGGAATTATACGACGAATCTGAAGTAAGGAGTGTGGGTATAGTGCCTTGGGTGATCCAATGGTGGACGGACAGCTTGAGCGCGCTCATGTCACGCAATCAATGGGAAAGCGCCTGGCAAATTGCCGCTAACCTCGGGCATTACGTTGCGGATTCTCACCAACCCCTGCACCTGACCGTAAACTATAATGGACAGTATACCGGCAATGATGGCATTCATTCACGTTATGAGTTGCAGCTGATAGAGCCCCACCTAGGCCAGTTGCCTTTACCCGAAGGAGAGGCAGTCTGTTGGGACAGCGTTATCGATTCCGTCTTCCAATACATTGGTGAGGTGTACCCCTACGTCGGGTTGATTCTGGAGGCCGACGATCTGGCCAGCAACCAGGATCCATATTACGGTTCGATCTACTATAGTGTTATGTGGACCAAGCTTGATTCCATCACCACCGATGTCATTCAACGGGCGATACTTGATCTTGCCAGCGTATGGTATACCGCCTGGGTCAATGCCGGAGAACCGATCCCCGCACTAGGCACTGAAATAGATCTCAATGAAGACCTGACGCCATCTCAATACATCCTATATCAGAACTATCCCAATCCTTTTAATCCAACCACTACCATCCGGTATACCAACCCTGTGCCCTCCAATGTGGTGTTGCGCATCTTTGATATGCTGGGGCGGGAAGTAAATACTATCGCTAAGGGATCTCAGCCTGCTGGTGTCTATGCGGTGGTCTGGGATGGCCGGGACCGCCACCGGATGCCGGTCGGTGCCGGGGTGTACTTCTGTCGGTTGGAGGCGGGGGCATTCTCCGAAACCATCAAAATGCTGTTACTGAAGTGATCGATTCGCCCGGCTTGAGATTGCCAGATGCAGCAGAAATAAAAACGGGGGAGAGCAGCAGCCCTCCCCCGTTTTCTTAACGCTCATGCATCGGCCTTCGATCGGCCAACGAAGGCTACTTGAGCAGAACCAGCTTCTTGGTCTGATGGAAATCCTCCGCATCCAGACGCAGGAAGTAGATCCCGCTGGCGAAGTTATTGGCGTTCCAGGTAACGCTGTAGGCGCCAGCCGGACGGACATCGTTCACCAACGTCGCCACCAGCGCACCCCGCAGGTTGTAAACCTTCAGCGTGTGCTTCACCTGCCGGGCCAGTGAATACTCGATGGTGGTGGTCGGATTGAACGGATTCGGATAGTTCTGGCTCAGGGAGAATTTCACCGGAAGGCCCTCGCCGTCGACAACGGACACGATGATACCCAGGTCGGCCGGGTCGCGTATCATCACCAGATGATTGCCGTAATAGTAGTGGCAGATACCCGAGAGATCGGCAATGACAGCTCCATTATCCAGCGCATGGTAGTACATATCGTCAGGGCTTTCATGAATCATGAAGTCATCATCGATTTTGAAGGTGGTAGTCCCGTCATCATCCGTGACATTCTTGTCATAGCTGGTAGAGTCGATAACAGTGACTTCACCGAAGTGCAGCAATATACCCTCGTATTGCTCGGGATCGGCTACAAACTCCGCGCCGGTTATCTCGAGGGGCGCAACACTCTTGCCCGAGGCATGAACCGTGACAGCGGTAACATCGCTAATTGCTGTGCACTCGTAATCCTCAATTACAGTACCTGTGATGGTAATGCTGTCACCCTGGGTTACAGTATAGGTTGCAGCCTCAGCTAACTCGGCCCAGATACCATTCCAGATTCCCGGGCCATCCTGGATGTTAAAGCCGCCCCCTCTCGATTCCGGTTGATTGGCAGTGCTGGTTACCACGCCACTCACACTTACAACCGCGGTGACATAGTAGGTGGCACCGCTCGCAAACGGCGTGTACTGAATATCATGGATGGTGGGACCATCGGCCTTGGTATAGTAACCGTATAGCGCCTTGCTGGTATCTGAAGGTAAGAGGGATGACATGGGCCCTTCCTGGTTATCCAACCCGTCGTCAGTGGCCTCGATGTAGTACTCCACCAGCGCCCCCTCGGTGCCGGTTGCCGGAATGGTCCCGCTCCAGGTATCATCGGCCCCCTTGGTCATGGCCGCATCCGCCCATGCGCCGCCGTCTACCCGGTAGGTGATAACAGCTGAAGCAACCGCAGACCCATCGGTTATGGTGGCACTGGCCGTTACGGCATCATCAGGACCGAACGGTGACTCGGTAACAGCAAAACCGGTGATGACCGGTGGGCCACCGCCATACACTAAGTCCGAATGATAAACAGGCCGTATCCTGTAGGTGGTAGTATCCTCATAGGAGCCGTAGGAATGATATATGTAACCATCGAGAGAGGCAATCGTTGTGCCATTGGGAGGGGGAACAAATGGCGTTGTCGGATTGCCATATTGGTCTTCACCAAACATGCTGTTGGTGCCATCACCATCAACGATAGTGATGCCGCTGCCGTC
This sequence comes from Candidatus Neomarinimicrobiota bacterium, assembly GCA_041862535.1. NCBI lineage: Bacteria > Pseudomonadati > Fidelibacterota > Fidelibacterota bacterium. The sequence goes on from JBGVTM010000367.1 coordinate 3,593, forward strand.
ATCAATGGTGAACTCGACGTATTGCGGGTCCCATGCGTTGTCGATGACGGTGGCGTTCTCGATATGGACCATGTTCAATTCCCACTGTTCGGCATCAATCGGCAGCCGTAGATCGCCGGTGGTAACAGTCGGCCGGTCGGGGACGTGGGCACCCTCCCCGACTAACTGGATCGGCTCGGTAATCCACATCTCGGTGAATTGGGCCACGCCCCCACCTCCTGCATATTCCAAGATATACCCGGTCATGATGACCGAATCGCCTTCAAAGAGGTCCGGGAAGGCGGTGGGATCATCATAGTAGGACATGATCGAACTGTAGGGACCGCCGTTGGGATCCTGCCAGAGGAATCGCATGTAGCCCGTCCACGGGCTAACACTGGTATCGATGGAGGACAATTCCGAGGTGGGTACCGTTACGATACCGATGCAGGAAACGGTATCTTGATATAGATAACTCCTGTCGAGTACCGGATTGTCCGGCGTCATATACAATGCCGAACCCAGAACCTGCTGGACCCGCTGAACGCGCGTGAAGGGTCCGGCCTCCACCACGTCGCGAGCCAGGCGTGGCAGCAGTTTATACACGTTATCTCTTTCAGACAGGGCGCCCGTGATGGTGGCCAGGCTGTCGCCCGCTTTCGGGTAGTAGTAATAGGCCCATTTATCATCAAGGATCAGATCACCGCTCCCGTCGGTTACGCTCCATTCCCCATATCCCATATCGGGGTCGACAATATCGACATCCACTACCTTGATCAGCACACTTTCGTACTTTTCGGCGTTGGCCTCAAGGGTGGAAACCTCGATCGGGGCCGGGGGATTTACCGCTGGGCCGTGGACGACCAACGCGGTGGCATTCGTCAGCTCGGTCCACTTATGATATTCAGTAACAACCGCAGTTAACGTAACCGAGTCACCTTCGACTATGGTAGTCCGGTCAACACCGGGATCAAAGGTCATGGGAAAGTCCTGCCACCCATTATCCGAATAATGATAAGCATAGATACCACTCCAGGCGGAGTCAGCATCTTGTATTATCATATCACGATTCTTGTATGATCCCCAGTATTCTGCCGTTACTACACCGGACACGGTGACGGTCTGATCGAGCAGTGGAGAAGCGTCATCCGTGGCGGGATCAGCGACGTACTGAATCTCGGCGATCGGGGTGATCTGACCCAGGGCAATCGTAATGCCGAGAGACAGTACTGCGAGCAATCTCTTCATAACATTTTACCTCCATTTGTGTGTTGATTGGCAGAAAACACAAGATATTGCGGTATGTATTAACCTGAATTATCTTATTTAATATAGCATACTTCTTTCGAGATGCAATAAAAAATGAAAATACCGGCTCTCATTTCAGAATAACGAACTTGCCTTCTTTGACCTTCCCGTAATTGGGGCTGTTTTCATCAATATTTCTCACGGTGTAGAGGTACAGGCCGGTTGCCGCTTCCTGTTCATGGCGGGTGATGAGATCCCAGGCGTGTTCACCACCGGAAAATTTGGGATTCAACCTCGAGTTGATATTGCGTACATCCTCCCCGGAGTAGCTGCCGGCGTCGTGAATAATTTTCTTCACCTCATCCATGGCCAGGGTATAGATACGGATTTCCGCCTTCGGCGACAGGTACTGGAACCAGATGAGCTTGTCGCGGGTGCCGTAACCGTCCCACGTCGCGGATCCCCGGTAGGGATTGGGATAAACGCCGGTTTTATCGGTCCAATCTTCAGCCACCGTCCCGGGATACACAACCTTCCGGTTGGCAAACCTGGAGCTTTCCAGGCTTGCCAGGTTAATGTCGGGATCACCCTGATCGAAAGCGGTGACCGCGTAGTAATTGAGCCAGCCGTTCTTGACCCCATAGTTGGTGTATTTATAGTGATAGTATCTGCCCGCGATGAAAACACTATCAGGCTCATCCACTTCATTAACAATCTGTACGGGACCAAAGCCCACATCGAAACCGATATTATTGCCCGGCAGATCGAATTCAGCCAGCAAGGAATACTCCTGCTCCTGGTCATCGCTCTGGACTTTGCGCGCACCATAGAGACGGTATCCCTCAAAATCCTTCCGGTGTGAGATAGGATCCTCAAAATCTTCAGAGTATCGATCCCAATAGATGTCCACCTGCTGATTGCGATTATCGATGTATATTGCGGGTGGCGGTGGCGGCACCGGCAGGATATAACGGTCAAGTTGGCCATCATTATCGCCGTCCTCACCGGGATCCAGAATATTATTCCGGTTCACATCCTCACCATCGTAGGCTTTTTGAGCCCAGTCGGCATTGGTGTGTAATGCTGCGCGCCTGGCAGGGGAGTTGATCCCCGCGGTTGCCCAGGGGGCTGCGACCAGGGCAAACACCACCTTAAGGGAATCGCCGGGGGGCAGCTCCCAACTGGTGGGATCTCCTTCAACTGGAACTGAACCCAGAGGTCCTGCCGAGTGCAGAAAGAGCCAGCTGCCGGGATTGGCAGGATACCCGTCAGCCGGTAAATACAAGGGATCCGATCTATCACCCGGGAGTACATTGCTGGAGAGCTGGGCATAACGTTCGGCATCGGTCAATGCCATGACATACCGGGGATAGAGCTCATTAATGGATGCATTCCAGGGCCATTGACTGTAGAATGTTTGGAGATACGGCTGAGGTACGGTGCCTCCCAGTGTTTTGAATGCTATGTACGTTTCCGCCCAGCCGTCATCACCGTCGGCGTCGTACTCGTAAGCCATATACCGTGGGAATCCGGCAGCGTCAACGGTTTCATCGAATCCATCCAGATCGTCGTACCAGGTAAATCCTCCACCCGCTTCGTAGATGCTGGTATAGTTCATATTGGAAACAGTTACATCGGCCCAGATTCCGGCATAGATATTCGAGATGGTTGCAGAGGGATTGACATTCTTGATGGTGTATTCGAAAATCACGAAGGCTTCCGCGAAGGAAAAGTCCCAGGCGTACGTGCGCATGGTTACTTCAATTCTCAACGGTTCGTGGTTTGGCACCAGCGGTATGCTGGCCGGGAAGACATCGGTGAACCTGGCTGTGAAGTCCTGGTGTGAAACGGCATCAGGATCGTAGACGGGGCTGGTGGTGACATTCGATCTCTCGGTCAGGAGACTCAGCGGCACGAACTCGAAACCTTCGGAACCGGACTCGAACACACCGTCTACGATGGCAGTAGAGACCCGGGGCTGTCCACTCACCATGCCTCCGACCCACAATCCGGCGAATGAGAAGTGCTCTACCTGTTCCCGCATGACCAGGGTATGCTGCTGGTACATGCACGAGGGTTGGATCTCGCCATCGATTCTATTATACCCGTTGCCCAACACGCCAAAGTTCGTCAGTCCGATACCGAGCTGGTTGATACTGGTGTACTTTTTATAATCGTCTTCGACCTGGGCTTGCAGGGTCAGGGGCAGGAGTCCCAGCCATAAGTATGCGGCCATGCAGTGTGGCTTTAGCAGGCTTTTCAGAAAGGATCTCATTGGTTTATATTGGTCAATGCTTCATCAAATGAGGTAGAAAGGATAAAGCGGAATACACCGCCCTGCGCCGGATCACAGACGTAGATCACCCCGCGCTCATCGGCAGCGACGGAAGCCGGCTCTATGAGTTGGCCCTTTATCTCCCGATAGTAAAACGTATCTACCAGAGCCGAATCCATAACTGCTGGAATGAAGATGGTAGTATCTACCAGGGCTGAATCGCTGTCGAAATAGACCCAGAGGCTGGTATCGAGGAGGGAACCCTCACCTGCGAAGGGCACCCACATGGTTGTATCGACCCTCACCTTTTCAATGCCGGCTTTCTTAAAGAAGCTGCCGTCCCCATTAAAGACGAGGATTTCCTGCAGGTCCGTGTTGGCAACATAGATCATTTGCCGTGAATCGACCGCGACGTCGGTTGGTCTGAGATATTGCCCGGGGGTCATAATGTCATCGACAAAAAGCTCAAAGCGAGATGGGAATCTCAATGCCTTCGATGGCCGGACCGAATGGACGTACAAATGCTTGCCGTATTGGGAATAGTAGAGATTTCCGAAATTGTCCACATCCAGACCGGTAGGCCGGTTGACCGTTCCGGCACCTGTGCCGATTTCTTTCACGTTATCAACGAATAGAGCGAAGTGGGTAAAGTAGGCTTTCCCGTTGCCAAGTTTGATGGCACCGTTGCGTACCAGCGCGGCCCGGAGAATCCGGTTCTGCATCGAATCCGCGGCATAGAAAAAATAATCATCGAGCCGGGCAGCGGAAATGGCTGAGAAAACGGTCCTTTCAGGACGATAGAAGATATCTTTTTGCTGATTCACCCATAAAGCCATATCGAAAAATTCATGCGGCCTGAGCAGGGAATCGGCAGCCGCATCATTTTTTTCGTATCTGCTGCTGTCCAGTTCGGCAATCCAATCTGGTGATTGCAGGTAGTCCGCTGTCTCCAGTTGAAATGGAGGCAACCATAACCGTTCGCCGGTGCGGGTATTCTTAACCAAAATTTCGCTGACCACCGAATCGATACCGTGAATATTCCAGAATTGGTTCCAGCGGTATATTTTATTGGAGCCGTTGATGATCAGCAGGTTCAGCCGACCATCGAAATCCATATCCGTGGGAGTGAAGTCGGCACCGAGATGATCGAAATCCAGAGTAGCATAGGTGGGGTCAACTTGATCCAGCCTGGTTCCAGCCTGATCGAATACGAAGATTTCACGAGCTGCGGTGTCGGCAACAAAGACATGGCGGGCATGGGAAACAACGACTTCCACCGGGGTAACAAGGCCATCCGCACTGCCCCAGGAAGGGGAAAGGGGCAGATATGTCGTATCAGGATTGAAGTCAGGGCGGACGGATTCTTCAAGCGAGGGCAATGGCATTTGTTCGAGACAAGCCGTCACTACCAGCAACAGTCCCAATACGAATAACGTTCTCATAGCGCGAATCCGATGCTGTAGCGTTGCGGAGCGGTCAAGTAATCTGTCTGGGAGTAGGCATAATCGAACCTCAGTTTAATGCTCCCGGGCAGACCAATCCTGAGGCCGCCGCCGAGGGAAAGCCCAAATCCAGCCATGTTGAAGACATAGCCGCCACGCACACTCAATATATTCCCTAAGAGATATTCAAAGCCGAAGGCGTAGGTTTCAGCGTTATCAGCCGGATGGGTCAACTGGAATGAGGTGGTCAAGCGATTCTGATCAGATTCAAGGATCTCATAGCCGATACCTAGGCGGAACGTTGTCGGGGGTGAAAAGGACTGATATTCCAGCGAGTCGGCCACCACCGGCTCGCCGTTCTGGTCCAGGATGGTCTTGGAGTATGTGCCGGTCGGTCTGGATTGGGCGCCAAAATTGGTCAGGGACGATGCAATACGCAGTGATCGAAAGCCGGTCATGTAAAGCGTCCCAAAGTCTAAGAGCATACCACCCATGGTCAGGTCATCTATGGATTCATGTGCGTATTTAGCAGTTGTGCCAAAGGTGAAGCGGTCCGACAACCGGAGGCTATAGGTCAGGGCTATGAATTCATCGCGGTAGATAAAGGTCCTTCCGGTTCCGAATGGCATGTATTCGGTAGTCTCCATCATGGGGTCCATGTGAAGCACACCGTAACTGAAACCGATGTGGCTGATACGGCCAAAGGGTGACGAAAAGGCAAAATACTCGTAATCGATATCGGCGGGCATATCGAGATGAAACAGCACCAGGTCACGCTTCGGGAGATGGCTGATCGCAGTAGGATTATAGAATACACTGGCGGCATCCCGCGGTAGAGCGACGCCGGCGCCGGCCAGACCAGCTCCGTAGGCGCTGGTCTCAATTTTCAGGAAGGGGAAAACTGCCGTCCCTACCCGCTGCCCGCCAAGGTTCTGGAACAGGGCTTGCCCGAATGCGAGTACCGGTACCAGAATCCAGAGCAGGACGTGTGATGTGATCGTTCGCTTACGCACTAGAATATCACCTGCAAACCGACCTCAGCCATGCGTGGTTTTTCCATGCGCGCGGGATCAATTCTTGGATCGGGATCGTCGATGTAACTGTACGAAATCATGTCCCCGGGATCAAATCCTTCACCGGTGAAGACGTTAATCCGTCTGGGGATGCGGTTGTCCAGCAGGTTTTGTACTTCGAACAACAGGCGGATATGCGTACCGCCTACCACCCAGTTTTTGTAAAGGCGTGTATCAATGGTGAAGCGCACTTTTTTGGAGATCCGGTTATTCGGAGTGTCCGAGTTGGGCGTCCCATACCAATAAATTTGGCCATCCTCGCCCAGCCGTTGCCCTCTGGGAAGATCATTTCCGGCGGGATCATCCAACAGGGTCTGGGAAGTATATCTTCTGCCGGTCTCGTAATCCAGGCGCAGGGAAGCGCCCCAATCTTTAAGCCCCAGGAAAGCCCGTGAATCGCTGGGGGGCTTATAGTAGGACAGGTTCAGGAATGACCGGATGGGACGATCCCAGCTCAAGTAATTCTCGCCTAAGGGCTTCTCAGACAATGCGCCTGCCTGAACCAGCAGGTTATCGTTGGGATTTGAGCTTTTACCGGTGGCGATGGAGTAGGAGAAATGTCCGTCGGCAATGAAATTACGCCAGAATCGAGCCCTCAGGATGGCTTCAACACCCCGGGAACGGGCATAATCGGCGTTGAAGTACATGTTGAAACTCAGGTGCGAATACCTGGGATTTTCTGATCTAACCGTCTGAGAAGTCTCGTAATTGTACATATTTTTCCAGTAGGCCTTGAATTCCAGAACCTGGTCTTCACTGAACCGGTGTTTCACACCGATCTCGTACTGCACCGTCGTTTTAGGATTCAGGGTAGGATTGCCGATGATCTGGTAGGCGCTCTGAGAATGACTACTCAATTTGGCAAATACGTATTGGAAAGTGGGTAACTGTGAAAAGTGGCCATAGTAGAAATAGAGCACATCGTTATCGGTGACCGGATGCGAGATGCCCAGACGTGGACTCAGATGACCCTTGATCCGATGACCGAATAAGTCGTACGATTCGTCTTTGAATTTGTCGATCGCAGCCTGGGTGAGAACCACCTGTGGTGAATCATTGATCGCATCTTCCAGGTATCGCCCCGGCATCCAGTAGTCGTAGCGCAAGCCCACGTTGACAATCATTCCCTCAAAGGTGATGTTGTCTTGAATATAGAAACTGCCATAATGGGTCCGCGCCCGGTAGATGTCATAATCGGCACCCAACCCGGTGGTGCCGGTCCAGGGCTCGTTGATGTCCAATACCTGGAGGGTGGTCCAATTGCCTTCAAAGCCTGATTTCAGCATCTGGCGTTCCGTAACGGAATAGGTCCAGTCACCTTTTATGGCATTGTTTTGACTGATGGTGTTGTACCATTCCGGGGACATTCCGGTATCGTAAAATTCATCACCGTAGGTGACCTCAATATCTCCATCACGGCTTGAGGGGACGTAGTAATTGGGTTCCAGGTCGAGGCGCTCACGATATTCGGTCCAATGCAGGTCCTGGACGGCACTGTGCTCTTCGGTGGTAAAGCGGCTAAGCTTGAGTTCGTAGAAGCTCTTGGGGCTTAGAGTATGCACCAGAATCGAATTCAACATGACGGCCGTGCGGGTGATAGTGTTGTAGTTATCCAGAATATTCATATAGCGGTAAGGGAAGGAGGTACTGGAAAAGGCGCGAGGCATAAAATAGCCCTGGTTGATATTCAGCGACAGGTCGACCGAGTTGGCCCATTGAAGCCGCGGAGATATTCTCCAGGTGGATTTATACATGCCATGCCAGTCATTTTCTTCGCTGAAAGCCAGCTTATCCAGGAGATTTTGAGTTTGTTCATCACTGAGCAGCCATTCAGGGAATTTCAAACTCTGGTGCGCGTAGAGCTTCCTAGCCGTGGGTAGATTGGTATCAGATATTTTGCCATAACCGTTCACGAAGAAGTAGAATTCCCCCGGTGGATTGACACCCAGAATTTTCAACAGGTTTTCAGCCAGTGACGGTCCGCCAAGGTTGAACTCGACCCGGCGGGTACCGTAATCGGGGAGCCCGGCTACTCCGTCCGTTGTTAGCTTGATACTGCCTTCCAGGTTCTGGCGGCCTTCCTTAAGTTTCACGTTTACTACCCCGGACATGGCCTGCCCGTATTCGGCATTGAAGCCGCCGGTAAGTATTTCCATCTCCTCGATGGCATCGGCGTTGACGTACAGATTTGCACTGTAGCCTGTGAGCGGGTCCTTGGCGACAACACCGTCAATGATGAAGAGGGTTTCATCGAGCCGGCCACCGCGAACGTGCACCTCGTTATCAGTTGTTGATACACCCCCGCTCTTGCTGAGGATGTCCACGACGTCATCCACTACCATGGTTTCGATTTCTTCCTTCGACATTCTGGTCGATGACGAGGTTTCCGCCACGTCGAACAGCGGTCGTTTGCCAATGATGACTATCTCTCGGCCGAAGGACAGGACCGTCTCCTCCAGCTCGAAGTTGGCCTCATACTCCTCTCCAGCTCGGACAACGATCCCGGTCCGCTGATAGGTCTTGTAGCCAATGTAGGTCACTTGCAGGTCATAGTCGCCGGGCGTAATACCGGTGATAACGTAGGACCCGTCCGCAGCCGTAGCGCCACCCCAATAGGTCCCTTGCACGATGATGTTGACCCCTAGAAGTGGCTGCCGGGTGTCTTTATCTACCACCCGTCCCCTGATAGTGGCGGTCCCCTGGCCTAGAACGACGTTGAGGCCAACGGCGATGATCAAAATAGCGGCACGTTTCATGGCATGAACCTCTGCTGCAGAATCCAGGAGATGAACTTGCCGGCCGAACCGTTTCCTTCCATGGTTGCGCCATCCAGGGATGAACCGTCATGGAGCGGAATGGAAAAGAGAACAGCTTTGCCCGCGTTTTCGTTAGTCGGTGAATGATGGTCGTATTCGGCGGCGACGATAGGGCGTCCGCGCCACGGATCGGAGCCGGTGGCCTCAGGCATCCGGTAGAGCGGTGTAAAATAAGGTCCGAGAACCGGATCAAGAGCACTGGTGTCGTTCAGGGCGAAGGAACGGACCCGGTACGGGACCGTCCTAGATAGTTTAAGATCCAAGTCCGTACTTATGCTGGACTCGATAGTCATGCCGAGACGCAGGCGCCCGGTGGGGTTGACAGCAGCTGTAGAATCAAACGGGAACCAGACAGTGGCGGAAGTAATCAGCTCGGTAACGTTGATAAAAATGTTCCCACCATTCTGCAAGAATTGATTGATCGGATTGGAAGCGTCACCGTACGTTTCCGGTCCGTTGGTAGCTGCATACCAGATAATGTGTTTGAAGTAACCGAGCGTGGCGGAAACGTCGGTTTCAGAGAAGGGCAACTCGCTGCCAATCTCCCAGACGGAATACCCGTCGCCCCCTACCGCTAAACCTACCCCGGGAACAGTATCCAATATGCTCCGGTACCAGGCCAGGGCATTATTTTTTGGATCCCAGGGATAATCATCCACCAGCAGAACATCTCCCACCGGTTCCATCACCAGCCAGGTATTGGGAGTTGAGTCATCATTAATATCAGGGTAATGGATGATTTCGCTCTCGGCGCCGGCGATATCTCTTGCCTTCAGGTAGAAAACATGAGTACCGGGAATCAGTTCAGTAAGCGTGATTCCCTTTTCGGATGCATCCAGAGCGTTCCAATGTGATGTGTCATCCAACGCGTAGTAGATCGAATCCACGGTTTCCAGGCCATCATCATCGGCGACAGTCCATAAGAAGGTTCGCGTCGGGAAGGTTTTCTCGGCGATATCAGCTGTAGGACCCGTGACAGGGGGATTGCTTCGATAACGGAAAGTGATTACGGGCGGTGTATTTTTAACAGGCAGGATAATTTCCGCCGGTGTCGGGTCCACCAGC
>JBGVTM010000368.1 GCA_041862535.1 Candidatus Neomarinimicrobiota bacterium
GGCTTTCGCCGGGAAGTGGCATCATCGGCGATTTTTTCGCCTTTCACTTTGCTGAGTCAAACCAGGCTATCGCAGGGCGTATCACGGTGGAGGGCAAAGACATCTACGTGGTGAATGCGCACCTGCACGCCGGGCTGCCGGATGACGAACGCTGGGGCCGGGAGATGGAGCTGCACCGGCAGGCAAGCACTATGACGGAAAAGGAATATGCTGCCCTGGTGGAGCGCTGGCGGGGTAGCATCGACCGGCGCCAGAGCGAAACCCAGGGCCTTCTGGCGTGGATGCGGGCCAAGTTGCCGCCGGAGGCACCGGTCGTGCTGATGGGGGACTTCAACGCCCAGCCGCAGTCCGAAGAGATCACCTGGGTACTGGTGGATGACTTTATCGACACCTGGGCGCAGCTGCATGGTACTGACGAGCCGGGCTCTACGTGGGAGCCGGAGAGCAACCTTAATATCCAGACCTACTACGACGTGCCGGACCCGTATGACTCCGCATACACGGTGTGGGAAAAGCTTAAGGCCCTGAATCGACAGGTCTCCCGGCGGATCGATTATATCTTCGTGAAGAAAGTGCCAGCGAAGTATATTCTGCGCAGTGAAGTTGTTTTCGATCAAGTGACAAAAGGGCAGCACCCTTCAGATCACTTCGGCGTGCTGGCCACTATCCGATTAAATTCAAAACAATAGAAGGAATTGCCGGAGTAGCTCATGAAATCCATCCGCCAGGCCGCCATTTTTCTACTTATGGTGAGCCTCAGCCTGTCCGGGACCTGTGCGATAGCCGGTGAAAATGGTCAGGGACCTGATGAAAAGCCCCCCAAGCCCTACAGTATCGGCTTCCTGCCTTTTGCCAGGTTCAGTGACGATGCGGGCTTCGGCTTTGGCCTTGTGCTCCAATGGGACGACAAGCGCAGTCCCGAATACCAGCCCTATTATTACACTCACCGGGCCTCTTTCGAGCTGACCACCCGTGGCATCCAGGAGTATGTCTATCGCTTCGACAGCAAGTACCTACTGCCAGCGGATCTCCGTCTGACCTTCGATGCCTGCTACCAGGTTTCTCTGCTGGAACCCTATCACGGCCCCGGTGGTGCCCAGACGAACTACAACAGCGCGTTCATCGATTCAACATCCCTGGATTACCGCGGCCGGTTCTACTATATGTATGACAAGCGCTACTTCCAGGTCAATACCCTGGTGCAGGGGCAGCTGAGGAGTGATGCGATTCGCTGGCTGGTGGGGCTGGTACTACTGAAAACGCAGGTGGACACGATTGATTATTCCGATTTCGACCGGCCCGCTGGTGAAACCCTGCTGGCGCATCACTGGGATTACCTGGGCGCGGATACCGCCGGGGGCTGGGAGAACGGCCTCTTGGCGGGGCTGGTATGGGACCGCCGGGATCACGAGACCTCGCCACAACGGGGCTTCTGGTCGGAGGTGCTGCTGCGCTGGGTGCCTGGTATATTGGGTAACGATTTCAGCTACGCCGTGCTCACGGCAACCCACCGGCAGTACGTGCCGCTCTCGGAGAAGATCACGTTTGCCTTCCGGGTCAGCGGTCGCTACATGACCGAGGGGGCGCCTTTTTTTTCCGTGCCCCGGCTGGACGGATCCTTTAGGACGGAGACCGGGTTAGGGGGCAGTAAGACCATCCGTGGCGTTCTGTGGCAGCGGGCGGTAGGAAAGCGGTTCTTCTATAGCAATCTGGAGCTGCGCTACCGTTTCCTGCCACTGTGGCGGACAGGGTATATGGCAGCCAGCGGGTTCTACGATTTCGGCTGCCTGTTCGATGAGGAGTCGACGGCGGAGCTGTATGACATGTCGGAGGAGGTAACCGATCGTCTGCATCAGGGGGTTGGCTTCGGGCTGCGCCTGGCGCCGAACGATACTTTTATCATGTGCCTGGAGCTGGGATTTCCGGTGGACGGGGAGCTGGACGGCCCGGGCGTTAAGGTCTATATGGATCTGGACTGGCTCTTCTAGTCGCGGAAAAATAGGGTCAGGGATGAAGAGACAACCTGCACTTAACCGCCGGGCCGTTTTTGCCTGGTGCATGTACGACTTCGGCAACTCGGCCTTCACCACCCTGGTAGTGACCTTCATCTACGCCACCTATTTCACCAAGGCCATCGCGCCCGATGAGATAACCGGGACGGCCTTGTGGTCGTGGGGCGTAACCATCACAGCCCTCACGGTGGCCTTCCTTTCGCCCCTGTTGGGGGCGCTGGCGGATCGGGGAGGATATCGCAAATTATTCCTCTTGCTGGCCACGGCTATCTGTGTGGCAGGCTCGATCATGCTCTTCAAGCCCCTACCGGGTGAGATTACCATTACCTTGGTGTGGTTCGTCCTGGCCAACATTGCTTTCGAAATGGGAGGGGTGTTCTATAATGCTTTCCTGCCGGACATTGCCCCTCAAGATCACATTGGGCGCGTATCGGGATACGGCTGGTCGCTGGGCTACATCGGTGGGCTGTTGGCCATGTTTATTGCCATGATCGGGTTTGTCAATCCTGAGGTGCCGTGGTTCGGTTTCGCCAAGGAAGCGGGGGAAAATATCCGGGCCACAAACCTACTGGTGGCCGGCTGGTTTGCCTTTTTCAGTATACCTATCTTCCTGTGGGTCAAGGAAGATAAGTCCCGTATAAGTCCTCCTGAGGAAAGTATTTATGAAGCAGCCTGGAAGCAGCTGATGGAGACCTTCCGTCACATCCGGAAGTACCGGCAGGTAGTTCGCTTCTTCATCGCACGCATGATCTATAATGACAGTCTGGTGACGATTTTTGCCTTTGGCGCCATTTATGCTGCTGGCACTTTTGACTTCACCATTGAAGAAATTATGATTTTCGGTGTGGCACTGAATGTGGCTGCAGGAATAGGCGCCTTCATAATGGGTTTCATGGATGATATCCTGGGCGGGAAACGAACCATTCAGGTTAGTTTGATCGGGCTGATCCTGGCGACGGTGGTCGCGGCTTTAACCGCCAGCCGGCTCGTCTTCTGGATCGCCGGAATCGTCATCGGGCTCCTCGTAGGCCCCAACCAAGCCGCCAGCCGTTCCCTGATGGGACGGTTCTCACCGCCTGATAAAAAGAACGAGTTTTTCGGCTTCTTCGCCTTTTCGGGGAAGGCTACCGCCTTTATCGGGCCATTCCTGTTTGGGCGGTTTACCGCTCTCTTCGACTCGCAGAGAGCCGGTGTCTGGATTGTGGCCCTGCTTTTTATTATTGGGGCTCTGCTCCTGCTCACAGTCAATGAGCGCGAAGGCATGCAGGCCGCGAGACGCAGAGAGTAATCCTCGATATAATCCACCCGCTTTTTTCCATCGCGATAATATTAAGCTTACCGTGTCTAATCGTTGAGGGGTACAGCATAATGTATAATCCTTTATTTAATATACTATAAATGGTATAGATTTTGGTATCTGCCTGCTCTAATGAATTACTTTAAGTCAATCCCATAAATCCCTTCATCTCTAAGCCAAAAAGCATTGACATGCCTGACGTTTTGATATATATTTACAATAAACGGTATATATTTATAGGGCAGGTTTTGAGAGGCATGAAATACTTCGGACCGATTTTACTAATTGTTCTTGTCTTTGCCATCATGGTGGGTGGGACTTATAGTCGCCAGGAGTTGGTGCAAACCTCTATTCAGCTTATCCCAACTGCAACAGCACAGCCCGAGTTGGTTGAATCTACATTGGCTAAATATAATGGCATTCACTCGGTCCGTTTATCAAAAGCCGATAACCATCTGGAAATCACCTACAACAAGGCCCGGCTCTCTATCGAGGATTTGAGCCACATTTTGATTTCTCTGGGCTATCGGCCGCTCCCGGTTGAGCCTGCCAAGGCCAGTGCCGCCATGTGACCATTTCATCTTTGACAGCCTTACGTGGAAGCGCTTGGGTCGAACGGCTCAAGCGTTTGTTTTTTTAATTTTTTTATAAAGTTGAAGTACTGGTGAGCGGAATGAATTATTTCTCCACTCCGTTTATTCCCCTTGGAGGGAGGGATCTTACAGGCCCGTAAAAGTGGGGTAAAACGGGGTGATATAAAAAGTGGGGCTTACCATACCTCGCTATTCAGAGACAATATGAAACCCCTGCGCCGGTCAAGGCCTGAGCGCCTATCACCACCGGACCGTTTCTCGACAGCAACTCGTACCAATCCTAATCGCTCCATAGCTTTGGGAATCATCCCTATACGCCGTTCTTTACCAGTCCGGCGATTTGGTGTTTTACGCCGGTTTTCACTCGCATTTTTTTCAGCCATTTATATTTCCTTTATCGGATGTGAAAAGTACAACTTGTGGAAAGTAATAATTTATCAAGGATATCATATTATTATCATATATTTTTATTTGTGAGGTATGCTAAATATTATCCAAAAAGCTTTAGTTCCGTCTATCAGCACCAGAACGCCGGTCATTGCCGGATCGCCGGTCAGATCTGTTTCTGCGCTCATTTTCCACTGGAATGGAATTTCGACGACGATCTGAACTGCTACGTCGACCATTCGAGTCGCGTCGGTTATTACTACTACGCATCGCTCACCTATCCTCGTATTTGATTAGAGACTATATCGAATATAACAAGGCTGAACACCAATGAATCTGAAAATGAAGGCTACAGTAAAGTCTTAAGATGGACTGTTGGCACTGGTTTGGCGTCGATTCTTGCCAGAGCGCTGATCTTTACCTGAACGCCTGTCGGCACCTGATCGCTTTTCAACGATTACCTCGCCCGCTCCCATCTTGTTTGCAGTGCTGCGGAGGCGGCCTTTTACTTTACGGCGATCGATGCCACTTCGTCGTTCACCATGACGACGTCGATCAACTCCGCTCCGTCTTTCTTTCATCGGATTACCTGCCTGGCTGTTAAAATTAGGTACATTCTAACTACTAACTATGGAACAAGGCAACTACTTGATTTGGGCACTCTGTCTGGTACGAAGTTAGAAATAGGGATAAGTAATAAAAATACTAGGTTGCTTAGGAATAACTGGCACGCTCTTTATAAAGTATGTGAATTAGTGGCTAAAGTAAGCACTAATCCCTAAAAAATGGTCTTCTTATTGGAAAGAGACTTGAGTGCCCGGGACTGGAGTTGAACCAGCACGTCCATAAGGACACTAGACCCTGAACCTAGCGCGTCTACCAATTCCGCCACCCGGGCGGTGGGTCTATCCACATATTTAAAAGAGAACCGCGCAACTGCGTCGAGCTTAAGGATGGATAGTTTCCCCTGTCAAGGGGATTAAACTTGAAGCATCCTAAATAAAAATTCTAAATTAATCATCCGGAGGTCGAGTGGAAAAACGTGTTATCGCAACCAATCGCAAGGCTCGCCACCAGTACCATATCTTGGAAACCTACGAGGCCGGTCTGGCGTTGTTGGGCACCGAGGTGAAAGCGTTGCGGGAAGCCAGGGTGAACCTGTCCGATGGGTACGCCCGCTTTCGTGATCGCGAACTGTACCTGGTAAATGTCCATATCGGTGCTTATTCCCATGCGGGCTACGAGGGACACGACAATTTGCGGGAGCGAAAGCTGCTGCTGAGTCGCCGGGAGCTGGGCCGGCTGCACAAAGCGGCTGAAATCAAGGGGCAAACCCTGATCCCGTTGTCAATCTATTTTCGGGAGGGCTGGGCCAAAGTAGAGCTGGCTGTCTGCCGTGGTAAGCAGCTGCATGATAAGCGTCGTGATATTGCTGAGCGAGACATGAAACGGCAGATTGAACGGGCTGTCAGACCCCATCGGATAGGTCGTTAGCGGATGAGATTTCCTTCGGTCAGCGAACAGATGGAGCTGCTAAAGCGGGGTGTGGAGCGCATCATTCCCGAAGAAGAACTGGTTCAGAAACTGGAGGAGTCGCGCAAATCGGGGCATCCTTTGAAGGTGAAGCTGGGTTGTGATCCCAGCCGCCCGGACCTGCACCTGGGCCATGCCGTGGTTCTGCGCAAGCTGCGGCACTTTCAGGACCTGGGACACGAGGCAATTCTGGTTGTTGGCGACTTCACTGCCATGATTGGCGATCCCACCGGTCGTAGTAAGACTCGTCCACCACTCTCCTTGGAGGAGACCCGGGAAAACGGCCAGAGCTACTACGAACAGGCCACCCTGGTGCTCAGTAAGGAGCGCCTCCGGATCACCTATAACTCGGAGTGGCTGGGCCGGATCGATTTCACCGAGTTGATCCGTCTGGCTTCCCATATCACTGTCGCGCGTATGATGGAGCGGGATGACTTCACCCGGCGCTTCCAGGCGGGGACTCCCATTTCCCTGCACGAACTCCTTTATCCGGTTGCGCAGGCATACGATTCCGTCGCCCTCGAAGCGGACGTGGAACTGGGAGGAACCGACCAGACCTTTAACCTGCTGGTAGCAAGGGACTTTCAGCGCGAGTTTGATCAATCGCCCCAGGTAGTCCTGATTACGCCCCTGATTGCGGGAACGGACGGCAAGGAAAAGATGTCCAAGTCCTTCGGCAACTATATCAGTCTCACTGATCCCCCGGATGAAATGTATGGGAAGGTCATGTCCATTCCTGATACCCTCATCCTACCCTATTTCGAATATTGCACTGAAGCCACAACCGACGAATTGGTCATGATACAAAAGGACCTAGATCAGTTAAAACTTAGTCCCAGGGACGCCAAACGCCGGCTGGCCCGGGAGATCGTTGCTCTCTACCACAGCGGCAGCGCGGCAAAGGAGGCTGAGCAAGCCTTTGAGCGGCTCTTCATCCAGAAAGACCTGCCGAATGAAATTCCCGAATACCGCCTTGATAAGCCTGAGTCCTTTTTAGTGCAGATTCTAACGGAGGCGGCGGTTACAGGGTCGAATAGCGAGGGGCGTAGGTTGATCGATCAGGGTGCTGTCCAGGTGGATGGTGAAGTAATTGGTGATATGAACTTCCTCGTTCAGCAAGGAAAAACCTACATCGTCAAGGTGGGCAAGCGGCGATTCCTGAAAATATCCTGACCATTTTAATAGCAACTGCCATATGGAGAATGAGAGTGATGCATTCACGAAGAGTGTGGCTCATATTAATCTTGGGAGCACTTGTCATTACGGGCTGCTACCGTCGGCCCGAGACTCCCATCACACATGAGCTATTTAATGCTACTTTATGGATCCAACAGTCAGCCGAATATCAAGCCGTGGGTCTCCAAGGCTATCGCTGGGCAAAAGAGCAGCTGGATCACGCCCTCGCCGATCCTTCGTGGACGGCGGCACTCGAACAAACGGGGAACTATTCAAACCTGCCACCAGCCGTGATTGTTGACGTAGATGAGACCGTGCTGGATAATTCGCCGAACGAAGCGCGCCTCATTCGAGACCAGGCAATTTTCACCGATGAAACCTGGGATGTCTGGGTAAAGGAGGCCCGGGCCGCGGCTGTACCGGGGGCACTGGATTTTTGCCGCTACGCGGCCACTAAAGGGGTCACTATCTTTTACATTACCAATCGCCAGGATCACCTGCGGGAAGCGACGCGCGAGAATTTGAAGGGGTTGGGCTTCCCGCTGTCAACCGAACGCGAAACTATACTCACTCGAGGCGACAATTCTGATAAAGGATTGAGGCGTGGTGCCGTAGCTCAGGAGTACCGCATTTTGCTGCTGATAGGGGACGATGCCCGGGATTTTTCATCGGCTTTCGTGAATCAACCACTGCCCGGGCGGAATGAATTGCCCAACCAGTATGCCGCCTATTGGGGTAGTAAATGGATTATTCTCCCCAACCCGCTATATGGCGATTGGGAGAAGGCATTGTTCGGAGCAGAAGGATATGGATTAGACCGTCAGTCCCGTATTGAGAAAAAGTATCAGGCCCTGCGGTTCTAAATCTGGTCTGATTCAAATACCTGCAGTTGGACGGACAATCATCAGGTTTCAATTTCACTAAGGGGTGTTAAGGCCGATGCGTCGATGGCGATTCAGGAACAGATTTTTACTCATTCAGGTTGCTCTATTACTTATTCCATTATTTGGTCGTGATCTTCCCCGCTCGATTGTCTTGATCATAGCCGACGGTGCCGGGGTGGGCCAGCACTCACTGGCCTATTATCATAATGATCACTATGCACCGGCTTCCTTTCAGCATGTGGGTCTCATGGCAACCTGCCCATCGGACCGGGAAAGAGTCACCGACTCCGCTGCTGCTTCTACTGCTATAGCCACCGGAGTGAAGACTTACAACGGTGCGATAGCAGTGGATGACAATCAGAAACCGCTGAAGACGGTTCTTGAATATGCCCGGGAGCGGGGTATGGCTACCGGGCTGGTGGCGACATCCGTCATCACCCAAGCCACCCCCGCCGCCTTCGCTGCTCACGTGGATTCCCGTAGTAAGCATGCTGAGATCGCTCGACAGATGGCTGCGGCGGGAATTACGGTCTTATTTGGCGGCGGCCGCGTACATTTCCTTGCACAAGACAGGGGAGGCGAACAGGAGATTGATCTCCTGGAGGCTATGTCAGCGCACGGTGTCCAGATAATGGCTGGTCTGCATGAGCCGCTCAGAGGGGACCACCCCGTTGTCGGTCTATTTGCCGATGGATCCTTGCCAGCGGCCGATAAAAATCGCCAACCAACTACTGCGGCCATGGCCCTGCGGGCTTTGGAAATCTTGGATAATGACCCCGACGGCTTTTTCCTGATGGTGGAAGAGAGCCAGATAGATTGGGGCAGTAGTGGCAATGATGCGGACCGCGTGCGGGCTGAAATGGCGTCGCTGAACGATCTGATCGATAGGGTGTTGGCCTACCAGACACAGCACCCGGAAGTGCTGGTGGTGTTTGTGGCTGATCATGAGACCGGGGGGCTTGCCATCCAGGATAAAGCAATGGCGAGCGGTCTCAAAGCGGCATGGACGACGAGAGGTCACACCAGCAACCTGGTGCCTATTTTTGCCACCGGCCCGGGTGGTGAGGCCTTCGACGCTGTGGTGGACAACACCTTCATCGGCCAGACTTTGATCAAGTACGTCACCTCCCGCTGAGCTACAATAGTGCCTACTGAAGGCCAGGGACTGCATATTCACCGCCTGGTGAAGACCTTCGACGGCCTGACAGCTGTGGACGGCGTTTCCTTTCAGATCGAGCCGGGAACCATCTTCGGATTACTGGGTCCCAATGGAGCTGGCAAAACTACCATTATTCGCATCATCATGGGGATCCTAGGGGCTGATGAAGGAGAGGTCTATTATCAGGGGCATCCCATCACCCGGCTTGAAAGCCGCCGATTCGGATATCTGCCCGAAGAGCGGGGTCTATATCAGAAGACCCGCCTGCGGGAAACGCTCATCTACCTGGCCCGGCTGAAAGGGCTGGCCCAACCGGATGCTGCCAGCCGGGTGGATCTTTATATCGAACGGTTCGAGCTGCAGGCCTACGCCCACAAGAATATCCAGGCGCTTTCGAAGGGGAACCAGCAGAAGGCCCAGTTTATCGCCGCTGTGGTCCACAGGCCTAGCGTAGTTATCCTGGATGAACCCTTTGTGGGCCTTGATCCCGTGAACCAGATTGTACTGAAGGAAATCATCACGGAGCTCCGGGCCGCGGGTACCACCATTCTATTCTCGACCCACCAGATGGAGCAGGTGGAACGCATCTGCCAATTCATTTGCCTCATAAACCTTGGCAGGGTGGTATTGTCGGGAACCCTGGCGGAGGTTAAGGCAGGCCATGGCGAGCAATGCGTTGAGGTCACCTTTGACGGGAACATACCCGCTACCGTGGATCGGTGGTTGACGGTGTTGGAGACGCCCAGTGAGGATACAGTGATCGGGAACCTCAAGCGAGAGCTGGCTCCTACCCTTAAGGGGCTGGTGGATTCGGGCCGGGTCCTGGAGTTTAAGGTACGGGAACCTACACTAGAGGAGATTTTCATTGAGGCCGTGAAAGGGGATCAGGCATGAAGGCGGCCTGGCTGGTAGCTCGGTGGGAATACCTCACCCGCATCCGCTCAAAGTTCTTCCTGGTCTCAACCATTCTTATGCCCCTTATCATCGTGGTGGCGATTTACCTGCCGGTGCTGCTGCTCGATGAGGACGAGATTCGGGGGCTCACTTTGTCCATTGTTGATGAGTCCGGCGAATGGGAACGGCAGATCGGGGAGCTATTGGACGAGCATCATCGAACGGCCGACGGTGAATCCCGCTATCGGCGCTACTCCTTGTTGAGCCGGGGCCAATTTCAACAGCGAGCTGAGGCGGCGGCCCTGCTGGACGCCGGCGTCATTGATGCTTATCTGGTGATTGAGCCGCAGTTTGGCGAGACGGGGAAGGTGAGTTATATCGCCCGGGACCGGGGCCGCATTTTCGAGCAGGAGCAGCTGCGCCGGGCAGTCCAGAATATATGGACCCGGGCCACTTTTCAGCGGTATCAGGTTGATGCGGAGCTAGTCGAGACCCTCAAGCGGGACATCGCCTGGACCAACTATTTTGCCCAGGGAAAGGAGCTGTCTGCGTCGGATGAAATGCAGGCCTTCCTGACTCCTTTCATTTATGCCATGATCCTTTTTTTCGCCATCTTCGTCTCGTCCCAGATACTCATGCGCAGCATCATCACTGAGCGGGGCAATCGAGTAGTTGAAATGCTCCTCTCATCTATCACCAGCCGGGACCTGATGACCGGAAAAATCCTTGGTCTGGGGCTGGTAGGCCTGACGCAGATAGCCGCCTACCTTCTGGTAATGACAATAGCCGGGGTGGGACGTGGTGTGGATGTGATCTCAGTGGGCGGAGCAGGGTACTTCTTACTTTACGCTATTCCGGGCTATTTCTTCTATGCCGCTATCTATGCCTCGGTTGGCTGCCTGTTTGAGACTGAACAGGAGGCCCAGCAGCTCATGGCTGTGCTTACCCTTATCCCCATTCTTCCGGTGGTGTTTGCAACTTATGTGGTGACCCATCCCGATGCTCTGGCAGTCCAGGTGGCCTCATTCATCCCACCCCTGACTCCTTTCCTGATGATCATTCGCCTGGCGGTGGTTGCGGTTCCGTGGTGGGAAGTAGTGGGGACAACGCTAGTACTGGTGGTGTTCACTATTCTGATGATGCACTGGACGGGGATCATTTTCCGTACCGCCATTCTACTCTATGGCAAACGCGTGACCCTGCCGGAAATAGTGCGCTGGGTGAAAGCGAGGTAGAAGACGGGAATAGCGACCTGTCGCTTGGCTGATAGAACGGCACTAATCCCTCAGCTTTCCGCCGTACCCTTTGCCTCAAAGGGAACTTTAGAGATAATTTACAATAGTGTAATAACGGTGATTTTTGACACTATGTGACGAAGGAGCATAAGCACGATGAGTGCAAATACAATAGAGTTCTCAGAGCAAAACTTCGATGAGAAGGTATTATCTTCTGACCAGCCGGTGCTGGTCGATTTTTGGGCGGAGTGGTGTGGCCCATGCCACATGATTGCCCCGACAATCGAAGAAGTAGCCACGGAATACAAGGATAAAATTACCGTTGGTAGGCTAAATGTTGATCATCATCCGGGGATAGCGGCCAGATATGGTATTCGCAGTATTCCGAGTATCCTTCTATTTAAAGATGGTCAGGTAAACAACCAGATCGTAGGGACCGTTCCCAAGGCTCAAATCATGGATATGTTAAACCGGGCCCTGTAGGTTTCTTAAAGGAAGAATGTCCGAACCTCGAAAGGTAGTGATTATCGGATCCGGCCCTGCCGGCCTTACGGCCGCTCTTTATGCTGCGAGGGCTAACCTGAAGCCCCTGGTGTTTGAAGGTTCCCAACCTGGCGGTCAACTGATGATAACCACCGACGTAGAAAACTATCCCGGTTATCCTGACGGTGTGTTGGGGCCTGAAATGATGGAATTGTTTCGCAAGCAAGCACTGCGTTTTGGCGCGGAAACCTGCTTTAAGACCGTCACCGAGGTAGACTTATCTTCGCATCCCTTTAAAATCTTGGCTGATGATGAGCTTACCGAAGCGGAGACCGTAATTATCAGTACAGGTGCTTCAGCCCGCTTTCTGGGACTGGAATCAGAGTCCCGGTTTATCGGGCGCGGAGTTTCCGCCTGTGCCACCTGTGATGGGTTTTTCTTCAAAGATGAAGAAGTGATTGTAGTAGGTGGTGGTGACTCCGCAATGGAGGAGGCCAGGTTTCTGACCAAGTTCGCCTCCCGCGTGACTATTGTTCACCGCCGTGATCAGTTCCGTGCCTCTAAGATCATGCAGAAGAGAATTTTCGACAATCCTAAGATAGATATTCGTTGGAACGCAGTTGTTGAAAAAATGCTGGGTGATCCCCAAAACGGCGGCCTCACCGGTGTGATGCTCAAGGACACCCAGACTGGTGAAACCGAGGAATTTCGATGTGATGGCGTCTTCATCGCCATCGGTCATACTCCCAACACCGGGCTGTTTAAGGGTCAGGTGGAGATGGACGAGCGGGAGTATATCATTACTCAGGGCAAATCTACACGTACTTCAGTTCCTGGGGTATTCGCCTGCGGCGATGTCCAGGATGCAGTGTATCGGCAGGCCGTTACCGCTGCGGGATCTGGATGCATAGCAGCCGTTGATGCAGAGCGTTTCCTAGAGAGCCAAGCCTAGGTCCCTTCCTGCAGTTGATCCTCCTTTCGAGGCACGCGGAGTTGCGAACGTGCCGATGAGGGAAATAATATTTCTGATTGCTTCCAACTTTCCGGGCTGGCAACCGAAGGTGCACCAGTGAGTCGGGCTATACCCTTCATCGATATTCTCATGATGGGACGGACCTTGCCTCCCATCCGCGAGCACTTCGGTGATTTCGATCGCTGGTTTCAGGAACGACCGGAAGTGCCCGCACGCTTCCGGGTCCACTATCTATTCGATGGGGATCCACCGCCGAAGCATTCCGAATCCGATGCCTGGATCATCACCGGTTCATCAGGCTCAGTGCATGATGAGTTTCCCTGGCTTCCGGCCGTCAAAGAGGGTATTGTCCGGGCCGCTAATGACGGCCAGCCCATTCTGGGAGTCTGCTTTGGGCATCAGCTGCTGGCTATAGCTATTGGTGGCAAGGTAGAGATCAATCCCAAGGGCTGGGAGATGGGCCCAGCAGTGATAGATCTCACCAGAGCCGGGACTAAGGCCCCCCTTTTTCAAGGGATGGCTAGTCGTATCCCCGTTTATCAAACCCATCGGGAAGTGGTTACCAGCCTACCGCCCGGTGCGCAGGTACTGGCGATCAATGAGATGGGATTGCAGGCGTTTCAGTTTGGTCACCAGGCTTTCGGGGTACAGTTCCACCCTGAGTTCACGGCCGAGATTGCCCGTATGTATGTGGCCTTGCGGTTGGACCGCGACCCGGATGCCACTTTCCAGAGTCCGGGAGGAAGCGGCGATAACTCCCGGAAAGTTCTTACCAATTTTATTAGACATGTAACCGCATAGGAGAATTCATGCAGCAGCCACTTTTTCAGATCAAGAACCTGAGTCTATACATCAGGAAGAAATCGGTCCTTTCTATCACCAATTTTGAGATTCATCGTGGCATTGTCTACGCTATTATTGGTCAGCCGGGATCGGGGAAAACGAGCCTTTTGGAAATGCTGGCGGGTGAACGCCGAGCCACTGGTGGCAGCATCATTTACGAAGGAGACTCAATCTCCAGCCCGAAGGTTCGCCGGAAATTTAGGGAGGAAGTATTTTATCTCCCCCAGGTGTCTTCAGGCAGAAGATCACGCGAAACCGTGCGGCGCTATATGCTTAAGCGCATCCGGACCGCCTCCTGGTCCACAGACTCAGCCGCTGACCGGCTCGAGGAAGTCATTAAGCGTATGAACTTGAGAGATAAGCTGCCGCGGAGTGTGAAGACTCTTTCTCCGGGTGAAAAGCGCTGGATTGATCTGGCTATTTGTGTAGCTTCAGATGCGAAGGTCCTGATCATCGATGAAATGGAGCAGCATATGAGCTATGATGAGCTCGATCTGGTCAAGCGCCAGCTCCTGCGTAAATGCAGTCATGAGGGAACAACCGTGCTGGTGTCGACCCTTAATCCTGCGAGCATACGACGGATGTCAGGTGTATCGGTAACCCTGGATCACGGACGTATCGCCATGATTCGTTCGGTGCGTGAGGGCAGTCGAGGCAGGCGGAGTCCGGCTGGCGTTGGGAACAACAATCGTTCCCCTAAACCCCGGGGGAATAGTCCTTCAAGAACCAAATCTTCCCGATGATAATGCTTGAGATTGTACAGTGATTCCCTTAACCATCTATTGGAGCCCTGACTTTGTCAACCACAAGGTGAGTGCGGGTCATCCCGAATCATCCAGTCGCCTCCTGGCTATTCAGGAGTTATTGGTCGAGCGCGGTCAGTGGGAAGCTTTCCACAAAATTGAAGCCCGCGCCGCCACGCCGGATGAAATAGCCTTGATTCATCCCTTGGAGTATATTCAACGTGTAGAACACATGACGCGGCGGGGGCCGACCTTATTGGATTCTGCTGATACGGAGGTCTCCCCTGGCTCTTTTCTGGCGGCGCGTAAGGTAGTGGGGGCTGGTATACAGGCGGTGGATGATGTGCTTTCTAATCGTTCTCAAACTGCGTTTATCCTGGGCCGGCCCCCGGGACACCACGCCCGGCCAGCGATGGCCATGGGTTTCTGTCTCTTTGCTAACGTAGCTCTGGCTGCCAGTTATGCCCATCAGGCCCACCAGGTGGAGCGAGTGGCGATTATTGATTGGGATGTCCATCACGGAAACGGGACCCAGGAAATCTTTTTTAGAACTGATCGAGTTTATTATATCAGTACGCATGAATTTCCACTCTACCCGGGCACAGGCCGGCTAGACGAAAAGGGAGTAGGGCCAGGACGGGGGTATACACTTAACTTTCCCCTAGCAGCCGGGAAGAGCGATGGTGACTTTTTGGATATCATAGAAGGTCCTGTGACAGAAGCACTCATGGCATATCGTCCAGAACTGATCCTCATCTCGGCCGGGTTCGATGCCCATGAATATGATCCTTTGGGGCATATGAACATTACGGCCGAGGGATATGAGCGTATGACTCAAGTGGTGAGCCGACTGGCGGGAGATTTATCTCAGGGGCGAATTATCTCATTTCTTGAAGGGGGATATCATCTGGCCGCATTGGCTGAATCGGTATCACGACATCTGGCCGCATTGGCTCAGGGGTCATAAGAGAACCCCAACTATCAGAGGGAACCCACTTGCCGGCAAATTCATTAGCGAAGCTTAACGGAGGGTAGAAGTCATGAAACGGCTATATCGATCCCATTCCAACCGGGTCATAGCAGGCGTATGCGGCGGGCTTGGATATTACTTTAGTATTGATCCAGTGCTTATCCGGTTGGTCTGGCTACTCCTGATTCTCTTTGGTGGAGTGGGGTTGCTGCTTTACCTGATTGCCTGGCTCATCATACCTATGGAACCGGAGGCGGAGGAGGCCGAGCGTGCCGCTGCTCCTCCAACCGCCATAAGTAAGGGACGCTTCTGGTGGGGCCTGGCGCTTATCGCCATGGGCGTTGTTCTCTATAGCAGCCAATTCCGGTTTATTTACTGGCCCATGATCCCCGGAGTGCGGCTGCATTCCCGGGATTTCGTCCCTTTTGCACTGGTGCTAGTGGGCATCTATTTATTATATACCTTCGCCCGGGTGGCTTCCGGTAAAGTTGTGTCCGGGGAACGGAGGCTCTATCGCAGCCGGGAGGATAAGAAAATTGGCGGTGTCTGCGGCGGCATCGCGGACTATTTTCAAATTGATTCCACCCTGGTACGTGTTCTTTTCGTGGCCGGCTCCTTTTTCTACCTGGCCGGTGTTCTGATTTATCTGGTGCTGCTTGTGGCTCTGCCGGAAGAACCGTTTGAGACCGCAACCGAGGCTGAGCAGGCCCCGGCAAAAAAAGCCGATACTGCGAGTAAACGTGGCAAGGGTACTAAAGGGGATACCGAAAAAGCGTGAAATGTTAAAGTTCGCTTTAGTGATTTTGGATGGTTTCGGGTTGCGATTGGAGTCAGAGGGAAATGCTTTTCGGCTAGCCCATACTCCCACACTGGATCACCTATTGAACAAATACCCTATGATTCCGCTGGAGACCTCCGGCCGGGCAGTGGGACTTCCGGAAGGGGTTATGGGTAACTCGGAAGTAGGGCATATGAATATTGGGGCTGGGCGCATTGTTCGCCAGGACCTGGTGCGCATTAACGATGAGGTTGATTCGGGTGCCTTTCAGCGAAATCCAGTGCTTCTGGAACAAATGCATCAGGTGGTGGCCCGGGGCAGTGCCTTTCATGTTATGGGTCTATGCAGCGATGCCGGGGTGCACAGCCACTTGAATCATCTGCGGGCGATTCTGGAAACGGCCAAAAGTGAAGGTCTGTCACGGGTCCAGTATCACGCCTGCATGGACGGCCGGGATACGTCGCCTCTGGCCGGGCGTGGCTACCTTAAGCAGGTACAGGGTTGGATGAATGAGCTGGGTGTGGGTGCCATCGCTACGGTGGTGGGTCGTTACTATATTATGGATAGGGACAAACGCTGGGACCGGATCGAGAAAGCCTATCGCCTGTTAGTGCATGGGGAAGGCGAGACTTACGCCACGGCCATCGCGGCGATTGAGGCCTCCTATGCCGGAGATGTGGGCGATGAGTTCGTCACCCCCAGGATCATTGGCACGGCAAGCCCGATCCGGTCAGGTGATGCCTTATTGGCTATGAACTTCCGGGCCGACCGCATGCGGCAGATCATAAGCGCGTTCATTGAACCTGATTTCGCCCAGTTCCCCGTCAATTCCCTTCAGGTGGATGTGCGCTCCATGACCCAGTACGATGAATCGTTCACCATTCCGGTTCTCTTTTCACCGGAAAACCTTACCAACATTTTTCCGGAAATTCTATCTCGGGCCGGCTACCGCCAGTTACGCGTAGCAGAGACGGAGAAGTATGCTCATGTCACGTATTTCTTTAACGGTGGCGATGAAAAAACCTTCCCGGGCGAGGTTCGCATCCTGATTCCTTCCCCGAAAGTGGCGACTTACGATCTGCAGCCTTCCATGAGTGCGGAGGAAGTGACGGATCGGGCGGTGGAGGCGATTGCCGGCGGAAACTATGAGGCTATTATTGTCAACTTCGCCAACCCCGATATGGTGGGTCATACCGGGGACCTGGAAGCAGCGATAGCGGCCATGGAAACCATCGATCGGTGCGTGAGCCGGCTTTTGAAGGCTATGCAAGGGCTGAATGCTGCTCTGTTTCTGACTTCAGACCACGGTAATGTGGAAACGATGATCGATCTCGAGACAGGTAGACCCCATACTGCCCATACCACCCGCTCCGCTCCCTTTATTTTAGTGGCACCCAGCGATGATTTGCGTCTGGAAGGCAGCGGGAAGCTGGCTGACATTGCCCCTACAATTCTCACCTATCTGGATTTGGACATCCCCCCCGAAATGACCGGAACCAACCGGCTCGTCAGGGTTCCCGCCAATGCAACCTGATCGATTTCACCAGCTGTGCCAGCGGTTCACCGAACAGCGCCTGGTGGTTGTGGGTGACGTTATGCTGGATACCTACATCCTGGGCAAGGCCTCTCGCATTTCACCGGAAGCGCCGGTACCCATAGTGGCTGTAGATGAGATAGACCATCGCCCCGGCGGTGCGGCTAATGTAGCCTATAACCTGAGTTCCCTTGGTGCGCAGGTTTTTCTGGTAGGGGTGTCCGGGGCCGACGCGGCCGGGCAAGAGCTTGAGAGAACTCTAGCACGCTTTGGCATCCCACACCATATCTTTCAGGATAACGACCGCCCCACCACCGAAAAAACCCGGGTGATCGCCGGGTCCCAGCATGTAGTCCGACTGGATAAGGAATCCACTGTGCCACTGTCGGATGAACTATCTGAGAAGGTGGCTGCGAGAGTGGCCCAGGACCTCGCAGGGGCCAGCGGATTAGTTCTCCAGGATTATCATAAAGGTACCCTCACGCACAAGGTTGTTCAGCAAATGCGCACCCTGGCCAGGCAACATCGCTGTCCGGTTTTCGTGGATCCCAAATTTGACAACCTGGACGGATTCGAGGGTGCGAGTCTGATCAAGCCCAATCTGGCCGAAGCTGAGCATTTTGTCGGCCGTCCTCTTCGAACCGACGAGGAACTGCGCGCCGCTGGTCATGACATGCGGGCGCGTCTGAAAGCGGAGGTGGTTCTCATAACGCGCGGCTCCTTGGGAATGGATTTATTCGATCAGGAGGGCTACCGCCGCATCCCTACGCGCGCCCGTAAGGTGGCCGATGTCTGCGGTGCCGGTGATACGGTCATCAGTACTTATGCCCTGGCTTTGGTATCTGGGGCCAATCCCAGAGAGGCAGCCGAGCTGGCGAACTTTGCCGCCGGAACGGTAGTGGAAGAGATGGGCGTGGTGCCCGTGACCCTGGAAAAGCTGGAAGGACTGTTGCGGCATCATGCCACACCGTGAGATAAACCTGGTTCAGGCCGCCCTGATCGTCCTGCTTATCCATGCAAACTGCATCACTGCCCAGCATTATCATTACGAACCCGAGGACTGGCAATACATCCCGGCCACGGCCACCATCACTTCCGCCTCCGAGGGGCCCGACGGGATATATTTCAGCACCTTCGATGGGCTGCTCTTTTTCGATTATTATAACCAGGGTTTGGATCATCTCCCACAGATTAACATGGGGCTGCCGTCACACCACCTTTACCACGTTTATCATGACCCTTCCACTGACGGCCTTTGGGTGGTCTATGAAGACGGTATCGCGTTTCGCATGCGCACGGATGAAACCTGGCGCTTTGTGCCTTTCTTAGCCTTGCCAGACCATTTTCGGGGACGGGATGTGACTCGCGTGGGAGGCACGTTTGATGGCATCTGGATCGACCTGGGTGGCGTTTATACTCTGCTTAACTCATTTACCGGGGAGTTCATTCACCGCGACCTCGCCGGGCCAGACAACCCCGTAGCCTGGAACACCAGCCAGGCGGAATTCCTGGAGCCCCCGGACCTGCTTGGTTGGATCACGACAGGCCAATGGTCCTCAGCTATCCGTGAATTTCTCGGCCCCGGCTATCTTACCGCTGTACCCACCTTCGTCTTCCAGGATCGATACAATCGGTATTGGTATGGCACCGACATCGGGACCTTATTCAGGGGCGATCCCAGTACCCGTCGTCTGGAAGAGCTTCAAGCGGGTATTGCAACCAAACCGGTAATCACCATTTACCGGGATGGTGATCGGATCTGGTTCGCTGACAATATTTTTCGCCGCGAGGGTGTTCGACCTCTGCGCAGGGAGGGTTATTTCCTCAGTGCCTGGGACGAGCGAATTTCCTCCTGGCGCTACTATAGTAGTCTGTCATCAGAGGTGATTCGGGATGCGGGTGTTAACGCTATACTCCGGGTTGGTCGCCAAATGTGGTTGGCTACCATGAACGGCATTGTATTACTGGAAACCCGCACCGGCGCCTGGGGATTCATCGGCTCGAAAGCCGGATTGCGGGACCAGGCTATTTGGGACCTGGAACGACACCAGGATGAGATTTTCGCGGCCACCATTCGCGGTATTGACCGCATCAGCCCCTCCACCCGCCTGATTATTCCCGAAGATAGTTCAAGCGTATCGCCGATGGTAGAAGTGTATTGTCTGTTGAGTGCTGGCCAGGTCCTTTACGCTGGAACAGCTGACGGGATTTACGCGTACCAGAGTGAGAGGCCAGTCAAGTGGTGGCGCACATCCGCACTACCGGCAACCAGCATGTGGGGTGATGGGGGGGATATGTTTGTGGTGGCTAACAATTATGTTTATCAGCGCGGGTCGAAGGAGAAGGATTTTACACTTACGTCCATCTCGCTATCTGGTGAGGCTAAGATTCTG
Source organism: Candidatus Neomarinimicrobiota bacterium (assembly GCA_041862535.1). Lineage (NCBI taxonomy): Bacteria > Pseudomonadati > Fidelibacterota > Fidelibacterota bacterium. The sequence continues at coordinate 19,888 of JBGVTM010000368.1, forward strand.
GAAATTAAGGGTTACGGATTGTACATTTGGCTAGCGACATCCCAGGGTGCCCTACTATATGATCGCCGGGAGCAGCGACTATTCACATTTGGCGGAAAGGAAGGGTTACCGTCGGAGGTTGTCTATGCTATCGAACCCAGCGCGGACTGGGTCTGGTTCCTGACAAAGGATGGTGTCGTGCGATTCAATTGGAAGACTTATTTTGAGTAGGTCAATTGTCATACTAACCTGCCTGCTGGGAATACTGCGGGGCACGGAGCCCTCCGGCTCGCAGCTTCCCGAGCGGATCCGGGAAGAGTCGCCCCTCAAGATTACCACGAGTCAATCGCCTACTCTTCTGGGCGATTCGGTCCAGTTAGATGTCTTTACCAAAATCCCACTGGATCAGCTGGTGTTTGTGTCCCACGGTGAAAATTTCAAGGCCACCTACGAACTCTCCGTCTTTGCCGTTGATGAGAATGGAATGGTGTGCGGTACCCGCATATGGCTGGAAGAAGTGGTCAAGGCACGGTATAAAGAGACCCAATCAGCCGATCTGCACCACATCGCCCATACTGACTTTACGCTTCCGCCTGATGAATACAATATCACAGTGAGCCTGGTGGATCAGGACAATCGTCAGAGCTATAACGCCAGTGAAAAGATTGAGATTACCGGGTACCCCCGGGATCAGCTGGTACTGGGCGATATTCTGCTCCTAGCGGACATCCAGAAGAGACCAGGTCAGCCAGACAACCTGGTTCCCTACGTGGATAATCAGATCTCTGATGTGATAGATTCATTCCATGTTCATATGGTGATTCGCAGACCCGCGGGGGCCCATTCGGAAGCGACCTTGGAGTACAGCCTGGAGACGAAGGACGAAACGACGGTCGCCACCTCCAGCAGGACACTCAACCTGGCGGAGGCTCTCAGCACCCATATTATTCCGGTGGCCGCCGGTCAGTTGAAGGAGCGCAGATATACCCTCAAGCTGCGGGTAGAGGTGGACTCTCTGGAAGCGAAGCAATCGGTCCCGATCCATGTCACCTGGGCCGGTTTCTCCGGTGAGATTGAGGACATTGAGCTGGCCATCGAACAGACTCGCTACGTGGCTACACGGGCCCAGCTCCAGAAGATGAGAGGGGCCACCGGTGAAGCCAAACGGGAGGCGTTCCTGGAGTTCTGGCGTGCGCTCGATCCCACTCCGGATACGCCCAGCAATGAGCTCATGGACGAGTATTACCGCCGGGTGGGGTACGCCAACACCTATTTTCGCAGCTTCCAGCCAGGTTGGGAGACAGACCTGGGCATGGTATATATCATTTACGGCCAGCCGGACGACATCGAACGGCATCCCTTCGATATGCAACAAAAGCCGTATCAGGTCTGGTTTTACTACGAACGGGGCTGGAAATTCATTTTCGTTGACGTGAACATGTTCGGTGACTATCGTCTGGTCACCCCATTATATCCCAGCCGCTCCTTTTAAGGCGTCCTGAAGGCTTCGCCTTGCCGAGCGACTGGTTCTCCTACTCCCGCCTACAGGTCTTCGATCAATGTCCCGCCAAATATCGTTTCATCCATATTGAAGACCGCCCCGCCAGCGGTGAGTCCATCGAGAGCTTCCTGGGGACTCGCCTCCATGAGGCGCTGGAATGGCTCTACCGGGAACGTCGTTCGGGGCGGAACATCCTTTTCGACGACCTGCTGAAGCGGTATAGTGCCCTCTGGATGGAAGCGTGGCACGGCCGCGTTAACATCGTTGATCCTGGCTGGGAGACGGACGACTACTACCAGCAAGGGCAGCGCTGCCTGGCGGGCTATTACCGCCGCCACACCCCCTTTGACGAACCGGTGCACAGTACCGAGCAGATCCTCACCTTTGACCTGGGCGGGCGGGGCGGCTACCTGATGAAAGCCATCCTGGACCGGCTGGACATCCACGGGCCGGGATGGTGGTCCATCCACGATTACAAGTCGGGGAGGAGAATGCTCACCGACGCCCAGGCGGAAAAGGACCTGCAGATGAAGGTCTACTTTCTGGCCCTGGCGAGGACCCGTGAGAAAGTGGAGCGGGTGGACGTGGTGTGGCACTTCCTGCGCCACGGCCAGGAGGTGTCTCTGAAGCACGTGGGGTGGAACCCAATGCGCATCGCCACCATGCTGAAGAAGCGCATTGACAGGGTGCGCGAGTATGAGGCACAGCCGACTCTGCTCCAGCCGCAGGAGTCGCTCCTTTGCAGCTGGTGCTACTACTGGGAGGTCTGCCCGGTGAAGTGCGGGGCCGAGCATCCGGCGCGAGTGGCACGGTGAGAAAGGATCATTTATCCATATTACCCAATCCTTTTTCGCCATAATACGGGTAAGGGAGCCAGCCCATAGTGCCTATGACGCAATGACATAGATTACATTCCGGGCGGCACTCTTCCGAAGGTAAGGTAGGGGTGAGAATGGAATGGGGACCGGTACTATATAAGGATGCTCTAATATATAAAATAGTGAGGTATGAACCTGTTTGTCTCACTGACTCGAGGATTGTCCAGGAGGACCACTTCTCCGGCCCGGTGACCGACGGCGAGTCAGCCTCGCGGCTTGCCCGGCGTAGCGTAGTAAAGACGGGAGCGAGCAGGGAGGGTTTGTCTTCGGCGCGCGGTACTATCCCGACGGAATCCCTCCGGGACGATCCCCAGGTGGGCCGCTGGACGCAGGCCGAAGCGCTGGCCAGAAAGTACCCCGGTTGGAGCCCGTACGTGAATGGGTTGGTAAACCATATCAAATGAGTCAATCTAATAATTTAATCTCACTCTCACCTTTAATGACCAATCCAGTGGCGACCTCACCAAGCCCAACGTGCAACTGACCCTAACCAACGTCTCCGGTCGCAGTTTCAAGGTCCTGCAGCCCCGGGCTGAGGAGATATAGTAGGACCACATTTTCCTGATATTGCTGGAACTGGTGTCTGTCTAGAGCTTTATTCTTCGGTTGGTCGTAGTTAAGTTAGCCGCGGCCCCGGACTTCCGATGCCAGGCACACAGGCCCAGGATTTGGAGAGGTGGCTGAGCTGGCTGAAAGCGCCCGCCTGCTAAGTGGGTATACGGTGAAGAACTGTATCGAGGGTTCGAATCCCTCCCTCTCCGCGATTTCAGTGCAACGGAAACCGGGAGGAGTGGCTGAGCGGTTGCCCCGAAGGGATCCCTTTGGGAAAAGCGGCTGATTTAGCAGGTAGATCTTTGATATGTATTATGTTTACGTATTGAAAAGTCTTTCTCGAAAGGATTGGCATTATATTTGTATCAGTGCTGAACCTGAGCGGCGGCTTGATCAACATAATCGTGGCAAGGTTAGGTCGACGAAAGGTTATCGGCCGTGGGAGATCATCCATAAAGAGCGGTTCCTGGATCGATCGGCTGCAACTCGTCGGGAGAGATATTTAAAGACCCTGCCAGGCCATGCTGAGCTAAAATCTCTTCTGGAAGATCAGGGGATGTGGTGATTGCTCCTCGGGCTATTTGATATTTTTATCACTCTTGAGACGGGTAATGACTTATGGGAGGAGTGGCTGAGCGGTTGAAAGCGGCGGTCTTGAAAACCGTTGACCGGTGATCCCGGTTCGGGGGTTCGAATCCCTCCTCCTCCGCAGAGAGATTTTTGATAGGAGAATCCCTTCTCTTCGGTGACGAACTGTATCGAGCGTTCTCCCGGAGGGACCCCTGTGGGGGAATCCCTCCCTCTCCGCGATTTCAGTGCAACGGAAGCCGTGAGGAGTGGCTGAGCGGTTGCCCCGAAGGGATCCCTTTGGGAAAAGCGGCGGTCTTGTCCCGGAGGGCTCCTCTTAAGGAGTCCTCCGGATCCTCCGGAAAAACCGTTGACCGGTGATCCCGGTTCGGGCGTTCTCCCGGAGGGACCCCTGTGGGGGAATCCCTCCCTCTCCGCAGAGTGGTTTTAGGAGAGGAGAATCCTTTCTCTTCGGTAACGAACTGTGTCGGGGATTCTCCCGGAGGGACCCCTGTAGGGAATCCCTCCTCCTCCGCAGGGAATATTCTGATCTGGTAAGACTAAGGAAGTGAGATATACGGTATACATATTTCGATGCCTGAGCACGGGCACCTATTTTATGGGCGTGACTAACGACCTCCGTTCCTGCCTTGAGGAGCTCAGGAGTCACAGCGGATGGCGGCGACTGGCCCATCCGGAGCTGCTGCATGTAGAGCAGCATGACAGCCGGCTGATGGCACAACGGCGCCTGCAAGCCATCCATCGTCAGTGGCGACACCTGACTACGCGGCCCGGCATCCTGGTACCGGACCTGCTTAATACCACCTCCGCGGCCCTCATTTCCAGCAGTCTTCACTAACTCCGCCGTCCACCACAGCGAGCCTGCCAAGTTCCCCATGGCGATTGACTTACTTTCCGGCTGGAGGCTAAATTCCAACTCAGGGGAGAGGTGTCCGAGAGGCTTAAGGAGCTCGCCTGGAACGCGGGTGCTCGGTGATCCCGGGTCGAGGGTTCGAATCCCTCCCTCTCCGCAGAGAGGTTTTTGAGAGGAGAATCCTTTCTCTTCGGCGACGAACCGTAGCGAGCGTTCTCCCGAGGGGACCCCTGTGGGGGAATCCTTCCCTCTCCGCTAATTCCCCACAGGCTCATTCTACTGGTTATATTATCCACGGTAAGGCACCGGCAGAAGGGTAACTTCATCTATATTAAGACCGCTTAGCAACCGGTAATCGGAATGGCGTTTCCGTGGGAGAAGTATACCTGGCTGATGCCCGCAACCTGGGCCGATTTGGCCGTTCCAAGTTGGGCCGGTAAAGACTATATTTAATGGTTATATTATAAACCATTCATGTAAATATCTCAAGAGGCACCCCATGAAGCATTCTACCATACGTTTATTATTTTCTTATTTCCTGGTAAGATTCATCATTCTCGCAGCGGCACTGGCGGTGGCGCTGCCCCTCTGGGCCCAGGAGAGCCCTATCGCGCTGGTTCTCAAATCCCGCGGCGAAATGCTGATGCGCCGCCAAGCCGACGCCACCTTCGCCACTGCCCTGCAGCCAGCTGATTCCCTCTTCAATGGCGATGCCGTACGGGCCGGTGAAGACGGTTTCGCCTCGCTCATCTGCCTGGATGACAAGACGCTGTTGAAAGTCAAGGCCAACAGCCAGTTCCAGTTTGTGGAGAGCGAGAACGTACGCACCATAGATATGCAATACGGTACTCTGCGTTCCACTCTGCCCCAGCCTGTTAAGTCCTTCCGGATAGAAACGCCGGTATCGGTAGCGTCGGTTAAGGCGACGGACTTCTGGTTGATTCACGATCTGAGGGCGGGGGTTGACCGGGCCTACGGCGTGGAAGGCGTGGTGGAGATTCTCAACCAGATCAGTGGTATCACGCAGAATCTGACGGCCTACACCATGATCATTTCCACCGCGGCCGGTGTGGTGACGCCGCCCGTGCCCATTACTACTGACGAGCTGCCCATCGATCCGGATGAGGTGGAACTGGAACCCGAACCGGAGGTGCCGGAGGAGGGAGTTGAAGAGGAAGCTCCGGAGGTTGAAGTTGAGGTGGAACCCGGTGAGGCGGTCGCTCCGCTCGAGGAGCTGTTCATTGGGGAAGAGCCGGCCGTGGAAGAGCCGGTGGCTCCAGCGGTTGAGGAGGCCCCCGAGGAAGAAGCAGCCGCTGAGAAGGCCGGGCCGGGCTTCGGCCTGGGATTGGGCTCCGTGACCATTGGTGGGCAGGTTTACTACCAGCTGGCCCTGCGACCCGAATTCAGGTTCGGCAAAATTGGCATCGGACTCGATCTGGTAGGTTACATGGACGCCCAAGGGAACTTCCGCAAGGACGAATGGGACGAACCCTCCGATTACCTGGATAAGGTCCTGTACCTGCGCTATGGAACGGAGCAGGACCCCTTCTTCTTCCAGATCGGCGCCATGCCCCAGGTGCAATACGGCTTCGGTGCGCTCATGAATAATTACTCCAACATGGCTGAGTTCCCCCAGGTGCGCCGGGTCGGTTTCGAAGTCGGCGGGCGCGTGAGTAAGAATATCCGCGTCAAAGGCTTTACCGCCGATCTGAAAGAATTCCGAACCAGAGGCGGATTGGTCGGATTAAGGGGTACCTACCGCCTGTCCGAGATCTTCCCGCTCACGCTGGGGATGAGCGTTTTAGGCGACCTCAATCAGTATGGTGGCCTGAAGGATAAAGACGGTGATGGCCGGCCGGATCTGGTAGACGATTTCCCGCAGGATAAGGAATACTGGCTCGATAGTGATGGTGATGGCCGGGCCGACAATGATGATGAAACCGAATTTGACATCGATGGCGATGGATTTACCGACAACACCCCTGATCCAATCAACCAGCCCAATAACGACCTTGACGGCATTGATAGGGCCCCGGAGCCTTTCAATTTAGAGGAAGAAGAAAGGGCTATAATGGGCGTCAGTGCTGATATCAGCTATCCAATCCTCAACAGAAAGGCGCTGGGTCTGGTGGCGTATGCCGAATATGGGCTACTGAATTATGGTGGTCCCCTCTCGGTTCTACAAGGAGACAAGCTCTATAAAAGTAATAGTGGTTCTGGCATCGTCGGTCCGGGTCTCAGGGCGCGGGTATTGAATCTCATCAACCTGGGGCTGGAATATCGCTATACTTCCGCGCTATTCCAGCCGGGCTTTTTCAATAGCACCTATGATTTCGAACGGGCACGCATCATAGCTGTCAGCGATGATTCCAGCTATGTAGAGACCAAGGACCAGGCATCAATAAGTAATCCCTATAACTTATCAGGGATTTACGGAAGCGCCTCCGCGAGTCTATTCAATGTCGTGACCTTCAGCGCTGCCTATCAGAATTTGAAGCCGGCTAAGGCGGATACGTTAGCGAAAGAGAGCAACAGCTTCATTGCGAACCTGTCTGTTAATACCGATATGATCCCGAAGATTTCCGATGCTATGGCCTACTATATCCGGACTAATGACGAAAACCCATTCGATTTCGCTAATCCAAGTTCCAACACTACTTGGGGCTATCGGGTTGCTTATGCGTTGGCACCGGGTGTGGACTTGATTTACAACCAGCAGGTGTCGTATCGATACATTGCTGGCGAAATCGAGGAGGTTCGCCTCTTGACTGTGGAGACTGCCTTCCGGTTCTAGTGGAATTCCCGGGCTAATGCGGGCACGGAGGTAGCACAATGAGGGTGAAGAGATGAAGATTTGCGTGGAATACTGTGTACAATGAAATTACCTACCCCGGGCCGCCAGTTTGGCGCAGAAGGTACTTGAACGGTACGGCAATCAACTGGAGTCATTCACCCTGTTCCCCAGCGGGGGTGGTGCTTTCGAGTTTTCGATTGATGGCCGACTTTGTTTCTCGAAAAAATCCCTGGGACGCTTTCCTGATGATAAGGAAATCTTTCAGCTCATTGACAGCCATTAGCACGCTCCTGCTGGTTAGCCTCCTGGCAGGTCAGCAGCGTGGCGCCTGGGAAATCCCGGTGGTTAGCAAATATGTCGGTGCCACCATCGATATTCCGGAGCAGGAATATTACCAGATCTTTGGCAAGGCAAGGGGATTTCTATCGGCCCAATTTCGGGAGACGGCAAAGGGCTTTGAGGCTATCATTCAGACCGAGAGAGGGTGGCTCACCCGTTCCTATACGCGACGGGAGTTTTACGACCTGGGACTGGCGGTTGATCTCAGGGGCCCTATCGATCCCCGGGTTTGGGTAGAGCTCAGTGGGCAGCG
>JBGVTM010000369.1 GCA_041862535.1 Candidatus Neomarinimicrobiota bacterium
ATATAGCACCTTCGTCACTCACGCCCTGCTGACAACCAGCTGCTTCGCTAGCCCAGCCCGCATCCAGCCATTCCCATCCATCATCTGCTGAAAACGGGCAGCGCGTTCCTCCTTCGTCTCGCGTCGAGGTTTCGGCGGATGATTCTGCAGGTATAACTCCTTATCCAGTAAGAACTTCCGGCGAAACACCACCGGTATCTCCACCTCGAAGAAGTTCGCCAACTTACTGGTTGTGCCGAAGCACAAAGCAAAAAGCCCCTGGTTGGTCCCCAGGCGCTTTTTTTCTATTCGCTTTTAAGGTAGGCCGGATGTTCTACTGGTGCCCCGCCTTGCCTTATTTGCTTAATCTGAAATTAATCGGGATGGCAATCCAGACCCCGATTGGCTTGTCGCGCTGCATGGCCGGCGTAAACCTCACCTGCTTCACAGCGTCCAACGCGGCCTCATTCAAACCTGAATCGGGGATGCCCTCAAGTATACCGGTCTTGGTCACCTGCCCCTCCGCATTCACGAAGGCTTTGACAATTATCGTCCCCTCGATCCTGGCTTTTCTGGCAACCTCGGGGTAAACAACATTTTCCTGGATAGCGATATACCCCCCCACCGGCTCCGGTGGTGCGTCATAGGCCACGAACTGCATCTCTTCCTCCTCACCCGGCTGAGCGGGGGGTGGCGATACGTCGGCTTTCCTGTCCTCCATCCAGATGATCATGGGTTTCAGCTTAACATCCAATCGGGTAGACTTTTGTTCTTCTACCTCTACGGAACTGAAAGCCAAACTCGAATAACCCATCATGGATACTTTCACCACATAAGTACCCTCAGGAACATTGGGAATAAAGTACTGCCCGTTGTGATCGGAAGCGGCACCCAACCGGGTCCCTTCGATAATGATATTTGCGCCTGAGAGTGCTTCACTCGTATTGGCATCCCTCACGGTGCCATATACTTTCCCGGCTCCAAGGGAAAATGAGCGACCGGTCGTCCAGGATAGGGGAAGTATCAATAGAACTAATGCTGTCAGAACAAGTCCGGTTTTGAATTTGGAATAGTGTTGCATGGTTTGTCTCAATTGGTATTGTACTCGGTTAAGTAGGCCATTCTTTTGTTTGAACAGACCCGCGACGGTCGCGAAGCCATGTTGGGTTCGGGCCAGATTCTCAGCCATCTCAACCAGAAAACGGGAATAGGCCACTGATGAATGTCGGTCGCCCTCCACACTGGCATCGTCACAGGCCATCTCCCGATACTCATCCAAAAACCGGCTGAGCAGCCAGACAAGAGGATGAAAGACGTAAACCGCCTGGACGATGATCTGAATCAGGTTCGTAAAGCCGTCGCGCCTTCTCATATGAGCCAGCTCGTGCTTGATGACCATCTCGCGGTGTTCATTCGACCACTGATCCCAAGCTGTTGGCACAAAAAGCCGGTCGGGCAATAATCCCACCGTCAAGGGCATTCCGATATGATCGGATCGATAGATCTTGACGGAGGGATAAGCTGTCTCACCATCCGTTTCAATCGCTCGCGCCGATCTTAATCTGGCCTTCAATCGCATCAATGAGAACATGGGCACCAATAGCACCACCAGGGCAATGCTCGCCCATAGCAGGAAGAGGAAAGTCAAGATATTCAACTGGGTCGTCGGATCGACAACACCAGTTCCCTGTACCAACGCAGGCTCGGCAGCAAGTAAATCGCTCGTAATCCTGATGTTAACTGCGGCACTCGTTAACAAATAGGCCGGAAGGAACGGGGGCAGTAACAGCTTCACCAGCCCCACCATGCCGATGGCATACTTGACACTCGCCGGTGCATTTCTGAAGATATGCAGCGCTATAAACACCAGGCCCAGGAACATTGAATTTTGCAGCACCAAGGGGCTGAAGTATTGCAGCCAGACTTCTCCCCAATGATTTAATAAGGGGACCATCGCTAACGACCCTTCAACTCGGTCTCCCTCTGCTCAAGGAGCGCCTTCAAGGTTTCAATTTCTCTGAGGGAGAGATTCTCTGACTTGATCAGATAATTCGCAAGTGCCGGTACGGAACCATTGAAAACCCGGGAAATCAAGGCCGCCATCTCAGCCTTGACCATCTGTTGCCGTGATTTCGTGGGCGTGTAAAAATTCACCAGGCCAATCTTTTGACGCCGGAGGAAACCCTTCTTCTCCAAATTATTCATAATGGTTTGGACGGTAGTGTAGGCCTTTTCCCCCTTACGAAAAACGTGCTCCAGCACCTCCCGAACCGATACTGGATCCTTCAATTCCCAGACGGCCTCCATGATTTCCCATTCTACGGTAGTGATTTTAACAGGCATCCTTACTCCTATTACACTCAGAGTATTACTATAACAATAGTAATATTACTACAAATGTAATTGGTTGTCAAGGGTTATGTACAACACGAATCATGATGACCTCGCAGCTCCCCCAGCACCTTCGTCAACGAATCCCGTAGCATGCGGGGGAATCCCGCTAGCGGCGGGGCACGACCAGCTAATTCCCAACTGCCGACGGAACACCACCGGTCTCTATACCACGTAAAAGTTCGAGATTACGGTGGTGGCGGGAAAGCGTCCCCCCAGGACAAGGGAGCACCGGGTGAAGTCCCGGGGACGGTGATCATGACTGGCCTTCAAATCCAGTCATTGACAGGTTCAACGAGTGTATGTATGGAGTGCGTTTTCCCCATCAATGAGACCGCTCCGGACAGGAATCGTCAGGAAGCGATCTCTAGGATTGGCTCCTCCACTGTTTCCGTCATTACTGCGGCATGTTCTTCCTCAACGGGTATGTCCTGCGCGCCATTGAGGCCCAGCCGCTCTTCGGCAGACTTCAGGATCAGGCGCAGCATGTCCGGATAAGAGTAGCCCCCGTGGGCGGCCATCTTGGCTAGGTGACCGTCCCAGCACCAGCCCGGATTGGGGTTCGCTTCGAGAAGGTGTGGCATCCCGTTTTCGTCCAGCCGCCAGTCGAAGCGCGTATAATCACGGCATTCCAGCCGTTCCGCCAGGGAGACACACCAGGCCATCAAGGCTTTCTGGGTGTCATCGGGGAGCTCAGCCGGTAGGGACTTAATATTCCAGTAGGGACTTTCGGGATTCCATTTGGCCTCGTAGCCACAGATGGGGGGCAGCTCCGGGGGCAGTGAAGAGTAATCCTCTTCGCTGATCGGCAGGACCAGGTATGATGACGGTGCTGTACCGATTAGACCCACGGTCAAGTCCTTACCCGTAAGGAACTTCTCTACCAGGATCGGCTTCTCGTAACCGAACTGCTCCCGAATTTCCTGCACGGCGTTGAGCAGTTCTTCGGCGGAGTAGGCCACACAGCGGGCTGTGATACCGAAACTGGAGTCACCGAAGTTGGGCTTCACGATTACCGGAAAATCGAACTGGAGATCCACGCTGGAGGCGTCCGGTCGGATGAACCAGGCATCTGCCACCGGGATGTCCATCTCCTTGGCAATCCCCCGCACCAGCGACTTATCGTAGCAATAGGCCAGGCATTGAGGCCCGGCACCGGTATACGGTATCCCCAGTACCTCCAGCAGAGCTGGCACGTATAACTCGTTCCGGGGATCGTTGCTGTATCCCTCGTCACAGATGTTGAACACGTAGTCGATCTTTCCCTTCAATTTCATCAGGTCGGTGACCAAAGTGTCGTGGTTTGTGAGATAGGTGAAGCGGTATCCCTCGAGCTCCTGCAGAGCCCCCTTCAGCTGGTCGATGGTATAGAAATCGTCCTCATCGAAAACACTGGCGGGCTTAAGCGTGTCCGGCCGTTGAGGGTCTCCCATGACTACCGCTATATGCCGGTCGTTGTTCTTCTGCCGGGCACGAAGGGGCGTCCATTCCTTACGCACACGAGAAATGGCGATGATGCGACGTTCCATCATGCCCAGATCCTGGGCGCGCTGCGAGGTTGTCACCAGGGTCTCGGGAAATGCCACTTTAGTGAAGCTCGCTTCCGCCAGTAACCGTTCCAGACTCTCCCGCGTGTATAGCCGCTCGGCATAGAATTGGTCGACCAGGATTCCCTTGTCCACATGGGTGATCACTTCCCGGGACACCAGCCGCTCCCCATCCAGCGACAGCGACCGCTCCCGGCAAACGAACAACTGTTGGCTGATCCATTCCCAAGATCGTGCCTGGTAGTGCTCCCGCAGATGCTGACCGTCGGCGATATCGATGAGCAGCTGGCCCCACGGCTTGAGAACCCGACGCACTTCCTTCAACACCCGTAAGTCGTCCTGGAGCGTCTCGAAGTAGCCGAAACTATTCCCGAGGATCAGCACAGCGTCGAAACTGTCCGCCCCCCAGGGCAGTTGACGGGCATCCCCCTCGTGGAATTTTGCCCCTGCCCCCATCTGGCGGGCCTGATCTCGAGCCTTCTGGATCAGATAGTGGGAGCGGTCCAGACCTTCCAGGCGGGTATAACCGCGACGGGCCAGCTCCAGTGTGTGACGCCCCTGACCGCAACACAGGTCCAGGATCCGATCTCTTGGTGAAAGCTCCAGTGCCTGGATGATCAAATCCACCTCGTTACGCGTAATACGCGGGTCATTCACCACATCGGCGTCCGTCTTAAGATAGAGCGAGTTGAAAATCCGGTTCCACCAGTCTGGTGGAACATGCTCCTCAAGGTTGGCTACCGGTCCCCGGGACACCTTGCGCCTGTGACCGATTTTCTGTGGGTGCTGTGGATGAGAGAAAAGGAAACGCGCGTTGCCACTGCGAGTGAAATCCTGGTTGGTTTTCACGGGTTATTGTCCCTTATCCAGTGAACAGCTTGCGACGACAGCCCAGTGATTATCACCACCTGACGGGGTGAGCCGCCAGGCAAATCAGCACTTAGTGGGTTCTCATCTTGCCATTCAAGGCGCGATATTACTCTTGTTTTTTTATCCTATGGGACACTTTTTTAATCCCTGTTTTATATAATGCATCGCACGATTATGGGCCTTCAGTTTAAAATTCTGATCCGCTCACTTCCTTGACAATGACGCTGTAACCGCCTTACACACTCCTGATGTATGGCTTCGATTGTATCGTGCCAGCCCATCGCGCGGGTGATCATCGCCCATCGCGTAGACCGCATACACGTCTGCAGACCGAGACAGGAGAGGGGCTTGTCACCCCAAGTCCGGGTGACCCTGCCGTTGGCGGGGCTGACACCCTATTTCCGGGTTAACTCCGCCCGCGTCCAACAATTATCTGCCATGAGCCGCTGGAAGCGAGCTGTCCATCATAACTCACCCCATTCGCTTCGTGTCCCAAAGGGATCCTTTAGGGAAAGTCTCCTTTATTAAATGAGAGGGAATTTAAGGTTGGGCTCGAAAAGTAGCTATATTACTAATCCTTCTCCGGCGAGGTGGTTAACTGCATATCTGTCAGATCAATAATCTTTTCTGAGATTTCAAAGAGCTCATCGGGGGAATATTGATTAAGAAATTCAAAGGATTTGGCCCTCAAACCATAATAGCAGATCATGCCGATCAAGTCACCGATCTTTTGAAAGAGTATGGGAATATTAGGCGTGACTTTCTGCTGTTTTAATCCGGGATACCGTTCCTCCAGCACCTGCAGTGCTTGGGTGTGTCTGGCAAGCACCTCGCCGGGGGCCTCCCCTTTATGCCGCAGGGAAAATATTTCCGCCAGCTGATTTTCCGAAAGGGCATAGATACTGACTTCACGGCCGGAGGAGACCTTGTATTTCCTACATAATACTCCAGCCATTCCTTTCCCCCGGGCACTTCAATCGGCACCGAATATCAATTGAAAGTCGAACAAAACCGATTGCTTCAGGCATGTCCCTCCCCGATTTTAACAAGTATCTTTGTTGCATCTATTATTGCCTCAACGGCATCTTCGATTAGGATAACCTCCTCCTCGACCTTTTTCTCTAATTGTCCCAGCGCCTGAAGTAAATTTCTCACATCCAACTTATTAAGTGAATCCGTTGGGATTCCTTCACAAGCATTCACACACGCCACGATACGCTTAAGATTCCCTGGTGTCTCCCTTGCATCCCTCCGGTCTACAGGGACTTCAACAATAGTAAAATTGTCTTCTTGTGGACGAATTAGTAATCCATCAACCTCCTTCCAGGGCTCCCGTGTATAGCTCATTTATTTTTCCTCCTTTTTTTAAGGCTTACAATTACCCCTTTAATTATTTAATGGCACTATCCAAAAGCCGCTTCATCCCCGTTGCGTTGTACCACTTTCCTCGCTGTGATCTGTGTTCGGCCTCCTTCAACGCCTCTGCAATTACTCGTAGCGACTTTCCTTGACCCCTCAATGATACGGCCAGAGCTTTTGGCTGCTCATATGCTTATATATAACTCTTACCAAGCTGTTATGAGAAGGTACTTAGATAGTAAACAATGACAAAACTGAATGTTCCGTCATATTTCCCTAGTCCCCTCGTCACCTACGTCCAGCCGTTCTCCACCGATGGCTGCCGGAAGCGATAGGAAGGCATACCGCCGGTACGGCCCTATTATTAAGGTCGCTATTAACCTCCAGACTGTCAGCGCGTCTAACGATTAAACCCGGGTTATCAAAAGCGCGGATTGACCATCTGTGGCGGCTGAAACCTGGAACATTGAAGACATGAAAATTCTCCTGAACACTGGAAATTGGAGAATTAACTGTAGAATAGGAGTGATCAATCATGAAACGGCGATTATTGATAAGTAGTTTGGTTGTGCTCGTTTTTACCGGAATCCTGTTGGCCCAGGGTCGCGGCTACCGCGGCCATAGAGGTGATCTAGGACTGACGGATGAGCAACAAGCTCAGGTTCATGAGTTGGTGAGCGGAATGCGGGCTGACGGTGCCACCCGGGAAGAGATCCACGCCGCTGTAGCGGACTTGCTGGCTGGCTGGGGCATCGAGTTACCTGAAGATTACGGCTTTGGTTACGGCCCTCAGGGGCCCCAGTCGCTTATGAAGCAGTTAACGGAGGAGCAGCGGCAGCAAATTCACGAGCTGGTAAGCGGGATGCGCGCCGAGGGCGCTTCGAGAGAGGAAATCCACACGGCCCTGGCGACCCTGTTCGACCAGTGGGGCCTTGAGTGGCCCCCGTTGGGTCCCGGGACACGCCATCAACGTCATTACCTCAGGCAAGAGCAGCGACAGATTCGGGCTCGGAATTACCCCAATCCTTTCAATCCCGATACCCGGATTACCTACACCTTGGCTTCACCGGTCAGCGTGGGGATCCAGATCTACAATTTAGCCGGCCAGTTGATATGGTCAAGTGAGATGGGCTACCAAGCCGCCGGCACCTATTCCGTCCGCTGGGCTGGTACCGATACGAACGGCGCCCCCGCTCCGACCGGGGTCTACTTCTACCGTATCCAGGCCGGAAATGAAGCCCTGACCCAGCGTATGCTGTTGATGAAGTAGTTGAGATGTGAATGGCCAGGGGCGGGCGGAGGTCTTCCGCTCGTCCCTTTTTTACCTTGAGAAAAGGGAGCAGTTATGAAATCGATCCCAACTGTGAAACAGACGGTTATCATTTTCCTCAGCCTTCTGTTTGTGGCCGGTTGTTACCGGGCAGCTATCAGCAGCACCTGGGCCGAGCCGGCGGTGGTCATCGATGGCGATGATAGCGACTGGGAGCGCCGTCAGGTTGTCGGTGAATACGATCAGGCCGTAGTGGGGTTCATGAACGACGACGCTTACCTCTACATTAGCCTGCGAACCGGGAGCCAGGCTGCGATCAGGCAGGTCATGGTCCGGGGATTAATTGTCTGGATTGACTCGAAGGGCGGCCAGAAAAAGCGGTTTGGTATCCGCTACCCGATCGGTAGCGA
>JBGVTM010000370.1 GCA_041862535.1 Candidatus Neomarinimicrobiota bacterium
CGTGGCTCTGCTCACCGGTGTGCTGGCCTACACCCCACCTACCCGTCTGGAAGCTTCAGCGGCCTGGTCGGATGAGCAGGACGGCTGGATCGTGACGTTGGATTCCAGCACACCCCTGCGGCAGTACCACGCCTTCTTCTTCGATACCCGGGGTAGGCTGGTGGACCGGTTCAGCCACCGATCCAAACAACCGGCCAGCAGGCGGCAGCAGTTCGTAGTGCCTGGAAATTCCGGCCAACGGCGTATCGTCCAGATCATCGGGATAGATCGCTGGGGGGCCCGACTGGAACCGGTTCATCTCAGCCTCTTTCCCGAAGAGGATACCACCAACCAGCGCAAATTTGAGCTCCAGATCGAACATCTGGACAACGGGATCATATTTCAGGTCAGTAGTGACTATTACCTACCGGTATCGCCCGAGATCCTCCTGCGCACTGGTGAGGGTATCCAACGATACCCTACCCGGATGGTCAGCCCGGTGGATTTCGTCTCTCCCACACTTTGTCTGGCCCGGGTAGTCGGTCTGAAAGAGGTGATCATTCGGGTAAACCTGAACCCGGCTTACGAGGTGCGCTTTCCAGTTGCTGGGGCCGTGATTGCTCCCGCGGAGCGGGGACGGCTTGCCGATCCGAGCGGGAACACCCTGCTGGAATTTCATCCGGAAACGTTCTACGACAGTACCTTCGTCTGGTTTTCCCCGGCCGATGTATCCCCGCCTGACGGCTCACGGTTCGTGATGCTCCCTGTGAAGGTCGGACCCTTCACCCGGCCTTTTAAAGAACCGATGGGACTGCAGATGCTGGTTCCCACCACTCGCCTCCTGCCGGACCATGCCGGTATATTCTACCTGGACCAGAAGACCGGCTGGGAGTTCATGACACCCGCCGGTCCCACGGACCCGGACAACCTTATCGAGACCCGGACCTATCGTGCCCTGACCACCAGCGCGGAGGTTTTCGCCCTCCTGGAAGAAACGGAACCACCACTCATCGAACTCAAGGCACCGGGAAATGGTGCCACCTATCGCCGGCGGGACCTGCGCCGGATTCATTTCAACGTCGAGGACCGCGTGGCTGGGATCAAGGACGAAACGGCCATTTCATTGACCCTGGACCGCAAGCCTCGGATCTTCGAGTACAATACCTTCCGGAAGGCCGTGACCTACGAACTACCGGCCCCGCTCCAGCGGGGAGAACATGAAATCGTGATTACCGCCAGCGACCAGCTGGGCAATACCGCCACCAGGACAGTCACCTTCTATATCAGGTAATGTTCATTCCCTATAAAGACGATAACCCTCGCATCCTCATTCCGTACGTGACTTACGCCATCCTGGCAGTGAATGTGCTGATCTTTATCTACCAGATTCTCCTGACAGGCACCGTAGCCCAGCACGCCTTCACCCTCCGTTTTGGTCTCGTCCCGGCTTATTTCTGGAGTGGGGATGCCCAGGCAGTCCTCGAATACAATCGGGAGCTGCTGAGCCGCTTCTACCAGCGAGCCCTTTTAAGCGACCTCGCGGAGGTGCAGCTACTGCCGCGTCCGGTGACCTTGTTCACCTCCCCCTTCCTGCACGCCGGTTGGATGCATATTATCGGCAACATGCTCTTTCTCTACGTCTTCGCCGATAATGTGGAGGGAGCTCTGGGGCATGTAAGGTTCGCTCTGTTCTATCTCCTGACGGCGCTTGCCGCCGGGCTGTTGCACCTGATGGTCGTCCCCAGCAGCATGGTCCCGGTGGTAGGTGCCAGCGGGGCCATCTCAGGGGTAATGGGTGGCTATCTGGTGCGCTATCCCCGCGTACGGATCCACGTACTGGTTTTCATCTTCATTTTCATCACCACTCTGCGCCTGCCTGCCACTATTGTTCTCGGAATGTGGTTCCTGATACAGGCCATCTACGGCCTGGTGAGTCTGCCGATGCAGCTGTCGGGCGGCGTAGCGTGGTTCGAGCATATCGGCGGGTTTGCAGCTGGTTTTTCCTACATGGCAATTTCGACACGGGGCCGTAAATTCCGTTTCAAGCATGGTGGATATTTCTGAGCTAATTGCACAGGCGCGCTTGGCCCAAGCGCGAGCTAGAGCGCCCCACAGCGGCTATCCTGTAGGTGCCGCCGTCCTGGCTGACTCTGGTAAGATCTACCCCGGATGCAACATTGAGTCCGATGCCTTTCCCACCACCATCTGCGCCGAACGCGTGGCCATTTTCGGGGCCATTGCTGCGGGCGAGACCGGCTTCAAGGCCCTGGCCATTGTCTCCAATGATGGCTGCGGCTTGCCTTGCGGCGCCTGCCGCCAGGTGATTTACGAACAATGCGGCGAGATCCCCATCTACGTGCTGGGGCCTGACCGACAGTCTCGAAAAGAGTTCTCCACAGCACAACTCCTACCCTACCCCTTTGACCTCAAGAAAACCTAAATCCAACGCCATACTGATCGGGATTGCGGGAGGTACAGGCTCGGGTAAAACCTCCATCGCCAAAGCGCTGATGAAAGAACTGGGACGCGAGGATGTAGTGGTGCTGGAGCAGGATTCCTATTATCATGACCTGGGCCATCTACCCCCCGCCGAGCGGATGTACGTGAACTTTGACCACCCCGATTCGGTGGATTTCAAGCGCATGCAGCAAGACTTGAAAGCGCTCCTGGCTGGCAAATCGGTGGATGTTCCCATCTATGATTACTCAGCGCATACTCGTAAGGCCGAAACCCGGCATCTCAGCGGGCACCAACTTATTGTCCTGGAAGGTATTCTAGTGCTGGCTGATCCTGCAGTTCGGGAGCTCATGGACATCAAAATTTATGTGGATACCGCCGACGATGTCCGCATCATCCGC
>JBGVTM010000371.1 GCA_041862535.1 Candidatus Neomarinimicrobiota bacterium
TCAACAGTAACCGTGACCGGGTTTTCCGTGCTGGTTACATCGCCGCTCCAACCAGCGAACTCCCAACCAGTCTCCGGTACTGCCGTCAGGCTGACCTGCGTGCCGCTGGCAAAGACCGTACCAGCGGGATCAAGCGTCACACTGCCCGAACCTACTGTGGCCACCGTCAGCGTATACCCAGCTGCCGTCAATACATCCCAGCGCGGATCGCCCAGATCCGCACCACCGGTAGCTGCTCCAACCGCAGGTGAATTGGCATACAGGTCGAAGTTGCCGTTTTCCGGATCGACGAACAGGGGATTCTTCTCTCTCAACACGTTAATCAGTTGATCCGCAGTGGCACCATCCTCCAAACCGATGCTATCGGGACAGGCGTAATACAGGAAGTTCTCCACCACCGACCCGGTGCCATAGATCCGACAGGCGTATTCACCCGAACTGCTGTAGGCAACAATGGAGTTCTTGATAACCGCATTGTCGCAGGTGTTGGGATACAGCGCCTTGCTCCCCATGTCCACTACCGTCACATGGTTGACGAACACCTCGGGATCAGGCGTCCCGGCTGAAATCGCGTCATGCGCCTGGATGTAAAACGCCTCATTGCCACCATCCCAGAAAGTGCAGTTTTCGATCCTGAGATACTTGGCCGAACCAGGAGCAATCGACACGTCCTCATCCTTGAAGGAGATGTGCTCACCCGGCATGTGTTCGAACAGGGTGTTCGTGACCACTACCGAATCCATCCGGGTCCCCGTACCACCCTTGATTGCATGCCCGTCCGGCTCAGCGGCCCCATTGCTAAAGTTCCGGAACACACAGTTGTACACTCTCAGGTCAATGCCTGCAGTCGTCGTACTCCGGATGCAATCCGTGGTCAAGGAATCATTCGCGGAGCCGTCAAAGATGATCCCATCAAGGGTCAGATCGGCATCCAGAGTGATCTGGCGACTCGGGTGATCACAGGTCCAGACCGGTGGATCCGTCAAACCGGCGGCAGCCTGGATGGTGATGGCCTTGTCAACGACCAATGTGAGGTCTTCATTATACACACCGCCATCCGTCACCAACACCAGCGTGTCACCGGCCGAAGCAGCAGCCAATGCTGTGGAAATGGCATTGTTACCCGCTGCTACATCGGTCTTAGCCGCCGAGACCATGCTCGTCCAGCAGGCCACAATCAGCAGGCTCAGAATGAGTCTACCAACCGGTGAACCTCTCTGCCGGACAGGTTTAGCATAACTGTCCATGTTACCCTCCTTTTATGAGCGCTTTAACCTAATCTCCTATAAACTAAGATTCTGCCCTAACGCTTGATGAAAGAAGTCGATGAAGTATAATTGGGCGCCTCTCGCTGGCAGCCATCCTCCAGCGCACGCCAGCAATTCTATGTGTGATCTTATTCTTCGTACGCTACACCTATAGAGACGATTGACACTTCGCATTGTTGTCCCGGTGGGGCAACGAACATTAGCCGCTATATATCGAAGCGGCTACTTCAGAAGCACCATCTTTCTTATTTGCACGAAATTATCGGTCTCAATCCGGTAAAGGTAAACACCGCTGCCGACCAGGTTGCCGCGGGCGTCCTTGCCATCCCACATGACTTTGTAACTACCAGCCTCCTGGTTTGTATCTACCAGACGAGCTACTTCCTGGCCCAGCAGGTTGTACACCATCAACCGCACCCCGGACGCGTGTGACAGTTCATAGCGAATAGCAGTCGCAGGGTTGAACGGATTGGGGTAGTTCTGTGCCAGCGAAAATTCAGCAGGTACGGTTCGATCCGCATGACCAGCAGCTACGGTGCCGCCTGCGTCCCAGAGTTCCTTTAACTCGGGGAACCAGTTCAAATCCCCTAGAGGAAAATTACCATCAGCATAGCGATAGGATTGCGTCGTGGTCGGATACGAAAAGTCAAAGGGGCAGGTCCCGAAGCCTTCCTCGCCAAATTTTCCCACATCGCCGTTATCGAAAGGTGGCTGGTAGTCTTCTTCACCACCATATTCCTCCCACACCACGCGAATGATATTAAGCGTCGTATCCAGACTCGGTACCTTGGTGAACGTGACGGGATCGTGGATGATATCCGTGGTATCAATGAGAGTGTATCCCAGACTATCGGTGAAATCCACCGCAACCAACGTAGTGTCCTTGAGGTTACCCCATAGATCGACTATCGCCGGATCCATATAAAAATTGTTGCTGCGGAATTCAATGGTCTGGGTCAAATGTTTAATCTCGGGAGTAGAGAGGGTATCCATGAGATCGAAAATATAATCGGGATCTGTGGTCGTACTCGCACGTCCCAGGAATCCGGCATTGACAACCAGATTATTGGTAAAGAGAAAGGTCACCACTTCACCAATGCCCATGAATTCCTCGCCGATGTTGTAGAAGGTGTTGTGGTTAAACTTGAGGTAATTGATATACTTGCCCCCTTCATCTCGATGAACCTTGCTAATCAAATTGTAAAAAGTACAATTTTCAACGACGAGGGTATCCACCAGATTACTGCGGTTATCGATACCGCGGCCATTCAGAACACAGTAGCTGAGAATGGAATTGGTGATGAAAACGCGCTGGCTGTCGGCATCGAGTCTGACAAAAGATTGCCGATCTCCATGCAGATGACAATCATCGATGACGACGCGAATGTATTTCCCACTGATCTTGACAATATTTTTATCATCCATTACATTGCCCTGGTCAACATTGGTGGCATACAGTCCCTTGAGCGTCAAATCCGCCCAGGCCTGAAAGCACTTAACCGAGAACCCCCCGGTGAGAACTGCCGGCACCAGCTTGGGCCGGTCACCATCGCCTTCCTCGGCGTATACTCTCAGGTGATAGCCTGTATGCTCTATGGTCCCGGTTAAGATATAATAGGCCAAAGGTCCCCGCTGTAATTCAAAAATCACATTATCCGCTCCACTCGCCGCGATGGCATCATTCAATGTACCAAGCCCTGGTTCGACTTGTATCACCTGTTGGGCTTTTGCTATACTGTTGAATCCACAAATACAGATGCATATCAACATTGCTGTCACCAATTTGATGCAAGTTTTCATTGATGATTCCTCCATATCTGAGTTGATGGTTTCCTAATGATTCACGAATGAATTTTTCACTGCCTGAATACATACCTTTGAGCCCATTGGTGCCGATAACACCTAGCCGGGATCTGGAATGATACTCATAACATTGACTACTTAAAATTCATACCGTATTCCCAGATCGGCCGTCCAACCGAAATACTCTTCATAGGTGGGAAAAACCTCCTTCCATAAGTAGGTTCCTTCGGATCGATCCGTGACATTATTCAGGTTTAAATACAGGTTGATCCCTTTGAGAAGCTCCTGCTGCATGGTGATATCCCAACGGATGAAGTCGTTGTCGTATTCATCCAGCTCTTCACGCCTATCCACCTTTTTGAGAATTTTTCCCTGATAGATCATCGAAAGACGGCCACTAAAACCGCCCTTCTCGTAGCCCACGGCCAGATTGGCAATATAATCAGCCTGACCAATCATGGGGGCAGTCCTTACCGTATCTATACAGATTTCTCCCCAAGGGAATACCGTTTCATGTTCAATAAGTAAAAATGGGTAAAAGGTCTCAGAAAAGACCCGTGAATAATTGGCATACAGGACGATGCCGTCGAGAGGACTGGGCAATCGTTTCAGGTTGGTCTGGAGTTCAATTTCAAAGCCACGTACCTGCGTTACATCTTCCACATTTTCAGGCTGCACAATTGTATCCAGATACCGCAAACCATATTCTACTCTGGTCTCTTCGCTGATGCGGCGCGTTCTAATGTAGTCCACATTCTCAACTTCTTTTGAGAATAGAGCGAGAGTGAATAGACCCAGCCGACCGTAAAATGAGAAAAAGGCATCGTAATTCCAACTCTTGACTGGATCGAGATCGGGATTCCCCTGCTCAAGGATGGAACCATCTTCTTTAAAATTTCGCCAGGGGACCAGATTATAATAATCAGGTCTCGTCAGTGACCTGGTTGCGGCCAAACGGATATCAAACCAGGTGGTGGGCTTGTAGCGAATGTGAAACATGGGCAGCAATTCATCAGAGACGCGATAACCAGTTGTATCGATAACGCCCATGAGAGTAAGCCTTTCTTCGTCGTCGGTCGTTACCGGCATCGCATACACGGTGGCGTAATCGTTAATGGTACGTTCATACCGGAAACCAGGCAGGAGCATCAGCCTGGGCCCAAGATTCAGTTCCATCATCGCATAACCCGCGATAATCTGTTCGCCGGCTTCATAACTCTCTATCAGAACTTCCGGGTCGTATTCGTACAAGGTGTCTAAAGGATTGTCATGAAAGTATTCATGACGGTAGGTATAGTAAAAATCGTTCAACGCATCAATAACCAACCCGGGACCGAATTCATATTTTCCCTCTAAAAATTCCCCGGCGGAGTAGTCGGGATCATCAAAGTTATCAAACTTGATATTCAAAGAAGAATTCAGATCCCAGCGGTCGGGATATTTCTCAGGGAGATAGTCGACCGTACCAAAATGCGATGTCTCCAGTGTTGACACATCCCGGTCGCGAAACTTGCCCCGGTACTTGCCACCGATCTTGAAATAGCCGGCCATACTTCTTCCTAAAGTAACGGGCATTTTGAGATCCAGCTTGCCAGTCAGGTCGGCATCATCTACCCAGTCCAGATCGAAAATACTATACTTGAAGAAAGTATCCTGCAGATTATTGTAAGCGGCCTCAGGAACGGGCTCGGGGCCTTGATCTAAGACAATCTTGTTTTTGTCGAGGGCACTGAGCTCATAAAAGCGTACGGTGTGTGAGAAGGGAGTCTCCTGTTTGGTACTGGAATAGGAAGCGCGCCAATCCAGATTTATGTTCAAGCTTTGGGGGAAAAGTAGATGCTTGCCGCTCATCGCGTTGGTCCATAACTGCGTTGACAGCTGACGATCCCGCATGGTGCGTTCTTGTCTGCATTCCTCGATACCGAACCGACGTCGCCGCCGGGTTTCATCCCGGTCGGTCTTGCCCCAGAAGCTGTTAAATAACAGCTCACCATTTTCGAGTTCATAATCAACGGCGAGACTGGCACTGTGGCGTCTGCGAACCTCAAATCGGTCGCCCAGGTTCAACTGGTTGATATAGATAATCGCGGTTCCATCCGCCTTCTCCCCCTTGAAGACATATTCGGCATCCATGTAGTCGGAACTGCGATTGGCCCGCTGTGTACTCCCGGTCAGCACCAGGCCGAGCTTATTTTTTAAATAGCGGTTACTGATGCTGGTGCTGCCTTGATATTGGCCATACTCGGTCTCGTGACCATTGTATCCGGTTTGGGCACGCACATTCGTTCTCAAACCCTCCGGTGCCTTCCGCACCACAAAATTCACGGCCCCCCCGATGGCATCACCGTCTCTATCGGGCGTCAGGGCTTTAAATACCTCGATACCGGCCAGGACATCCGGCGAGAGCATACTCAAATCGACTGAACGATCCAGGGGGTCAGTGGACGGGATGCGTTCGCCGTTAACGGTGATGGAATTGAACCGGGGCGACAACCCTCGCACCACCACTTTCTGGCCTTCACCGGCGTCACGCATAATTGAAATGCCCGGCAGCCGGCCCACTGACTCCGCGGCATTCTGGTCAGGCAGCTCCTGGATCTTATCCGCTGAGACAATATTGACAATGGTATTAGATGCCAGCTGCTGATTGATGGCCGCGGCCTGCCCTTCCAACTGGGCCGTTACCACCACTTCTTTGCCCGCAATTACTTCGAAATCGAGCGCGATATCCTGCTCGACTATCTGGTCCGCCTCGACGGTGATAGGGAAGCTCACATTCCTATAACCGATGTAGGATACTTCCAGGGTATATTCACCGGCCGGAACCCGCGGTATCTGGAACATGCCATCCCGATTCGTCGCCGCACCCAGGGCCGTGCCTTCCAGTACCACATTGGCCCCCGGCAACGGTGCCCCCGTATCGGCGTCCCGGACCGTACCGGCGATTTTGCCCGTCGCTGCAAAAATATTGGTCCCCAGCAGAAGGATCAGTCCAGAAGCGATGAAACGAGACCGACTCCTCATAATTCAGCCTCCTAAGAATTCCACACCCAAGATAAGTGTATCCGATAAGTGAGGGATGAGATCACTCTCCTGCTGGTGTATAGCTCCCCGATCAGGTGTGAATCCGTTCTAAATGCTTTGCTAACAAGGCCTTGACGCATATTGGATGCTGCTAACTTGCTACCGCCGTTGTTGGGCTCTCCTCCGGTGCACCTAAACAAGCACTCGTTGGTACCCCGCCACAGGACTCCCGGACGACCAGCCGGGGTTTCAAGAAGGTCCGGATGACCGAGTGGTCTCCATTCACTTTATCGATGAGCGTCTCCACCGCCAGATGACCGATGAGTGTGGTAGGCTGATGTACCGTCGTCAACGGTACCGGAGCATGCAGGTCGCGCTCGATATCATCGAATCCTACAATAGCCACATCCTCCGGTATCCTCAGTCCATTAGCCAGGATTCCCTGCTCGAAGCCCAGGGCAGATAGATCATTATAGGCAAAAATGGCATCCGGCCTATCAGGCTGCTTTACTACCAGTTGACCGATCTCATACCCGGACTGATAATGGTTCCACTCTCCATTATACAGGAGCTGATACACCAGGCTTTCATCAACCGGAAGACCGTGTCGTTCCAGTGCCTGGCGGTATCCTTCCCCCCGGAGGTCACCCAGAACATTGCCCTCTTCACCACTGATATACCCTATCTTCTTGTACCCGAGACTAATCAGGTGCTCCGTCGCTATGAAAGCACCATATCGATGATCGGTCCCGATATAGGAAATGTCCTCATCCTCAACATAAGAGACCATGACAAGCGGAAATTTTTCACGTTGCAGGCTTTTGATCACATCGGTGGCACGATGAACATAGCTCATAGATGCGATAATCAACCCGCTCACACCGAGTTGGCGGAAACGAGTCACTTGACTTTCTTCTTCTTCGGCCAGATTGGAAGTATTCGAAAGAAGGATATTGTATCCAAGATCGGCGGCTTTCCCCTGAACACTGTGGACGATGAGCGAGAAAAATGGGTCCCTGAGGTCTCTCAAGACCAGGCCGATCAAGGCCCGATCCGAGTAGGTGATTGCTCTCTTTGGCTGGGCAACAAAGGTACCTTTTCCGGCCCGACTTAAAAGCAGGCCCTCACTGATTAACTCGGTTAATGCTCGCTTAATGGTGATACTACTTACACCGTATCTCTGGGCGAGCTCTCTCTGGGAAGGGATCTGGTCACCTGCTTTGAGCTGACCGGAGTTGACCTGCGCCCTTAGGTCCTCGATTACCTGGCGGTAAAAGGGGGAGGGGTTCTCTAGATCGACAGCCATTAAGCGTCGTTACCTAAAAGCAACATGCCCTGCTGAGATTGCCAATCGGCTCTAAACGTATTAGTCTCCTTATTTGCTCTGGGAGGGCTTCGGAGAATATATAAACAGTATACTTATTATACACACTACTACGGCCCTCAGCAAGCTCTTTTCGCTATCGAAGGTGTTGCCAGGTACGGCGCCGCGCCTTAGCCGCTCCCACCGCGGGCGAATTGCCATACAGGTCGAAATTCCCGTTCTCCGGGTCGCCAAACCGGGGCCAGGTGGAGCCCTTAAAATTCAACAAAATCCATACAAAATTCCGCATTTTCAAAAAAGTTCCCGTCGGTAAGGGCAATTACAGGGTGTTGAATTCCTCCGCGGCAAGGCCAGCTAACCAGGTGATATGAGGCTGTGATCGTCATAGTGCCGGAATCTAAGGGTATTGCAGCGGTTTGTCGTTCGCCTGGTGCGCCTGGTGCGCGAAAAAAGCAGCACTCACCCCTAAATCCTCTCTCTCTTGAGAGAGGGGACTTTTCCTAAGGGATTACTACGGGACACGGAGTGAACGGGGTGAGCGCTAATTGCTCCATCAGCCCCGCAACTGGCGGGGTCAGCGGACAGCAATCAGTGGTAGTAGTCAGTCGTCAGTGGTCAGCCAGGAAGAAAGGAACCGCAGAAATTGCCACCCTTCAGCAATCCTTCGACTTCGCTCAGGATAAAGCTCAGGGCAGGCTCCTTCGACAGGCCCCGCTACACTTCGTGACGCGGGGTAAACTCAGGAAAGGCACTTCGGTCCCGACTTAAAGTCGCGACTTCCCGCTTTATGCCGCGCCTATGGCAGGATTTTAGACGGGACTGGGAGCCACCGC
>JBGVTM010000372.1 GCA_041862535.1 Candidatus Neomarinimicrobiota bacterium
TATCGCTGCGGCGGTTGCTTCAGTAGCGCCCTCCTGCGGGCCGCCTGCCGATGGTGATGTAGTCAATAGTCCTTATTCCCAGCCGTGTCCATCCTCCGGGCGTCCCTTTCCCCTTGCCCGGCCAGCCTTAAGCACCGCAACTTCGGCCCGCCATGCCGCGTGCTATACTGCCTTTTGTGCGTCTGCATCCCCGGGGATTACTTTTGCTGGCAGGCGCCGTTTTTCTCTGGCACTGTGCCGCGGAGAATCCCCCCACCGGCGGCCCGCTGGATACTGAAGGACCGCGTGTCATCCTGGTAGAGGCCCCCAGCGGCACTCCGGACCTGGAGCCTGACCAGGACATCGAGATCACCTTCCACGAACTGGTGGACCCAGTATCGGTCCCCGGCTCGGTGGTGCTTACGCCGGAGATCCCCTTCAGCGTCCGGGTACGGGGCCGACACATCCGCATCCGCCCCGAAGAACCATTCCAGACCGGCCGTACCTGCGTCCTTACCCTCCAGCGGGGCATCCGCGACTACCAGAATAACAGTATCCCCCAGTCCTACCAGCTGGTCTTCAGCACCGGTGGAAAGATACCGGTCGGCCGCATCCAGGGCCAGGTGGCGGGGCTGGCGAGCTGAATCTTTACCTCACAGTATGTTCGGTTGGAGGTGGCCAGCGGCTTGATACCTTCCCGGTCTAGGGGTAACTTTGAACCTGTCATGTATTTCATACTTATATGAATCTCAGGTGAATACTTATGGTTACTGAACGCAGCAAACACGCAACCTTTTACGGTACGGCCACGCTGGGCGAGCGGGGACAGATAGTGATCCCCGCCGAGGCCCGCAAAACCCTCAACCTCGGCAAGGGCGAGAAGCTGCTCATCTTCGGCGCCGGACCGGACATGCTGTCCGTCGTTCGGTTGTCCACCGTTGAGAGACTGGCGACGAAACTGTCCGACCGGCTGGAGGTGATCCGCCGGGTGGTCGAGCAGGGAAGGGACTGACCAATGGCGATCATCGCGGCTCGGGGACTCACCAAACACTTCGACGAGCTGGTGGCAGTGAACCAAGTATCCTTCGAGGTGGCGAAGGGGGAAATCTTTGGCTTCCTGGGACCCAACGGCGCGGGAAAATCCACCACCATCAACATGCTGGCGACCCTGCTAACCCCCACCGCAGGGGAGGCGGAGATCAACGGGTATCCCATTCTGACGGCGCGGAATGAAGTGCGCCGGTCCATAGGTCTGGTGTTTCAGGACCCCTCGCTGGATGAGCGCCTGACAGCGGAGGAGAACCTGCGGTTCCATGCCCGGCTTTACCGGGTATCCCCTGCGGATTATCAGCGGCGGGTGCACGAAGTGCTACTACTGGTGGACCTGCTCGAGCGTCGGGACAGCCTGGTGAAGACCTTTTCGGGCGGCATGAAGCGGCGGCTGGAAATCGCCCGAGGGCTGATCCACTACCCGGCGGTACTCTTTCTGGACGAACCAACCCTGGGACTGGATCCCCAGACCCGGGCTCATCTGTGGGACTACATCCTGAAGCTGAAGCATGACAAGGGCATAACCATTTTCATGACCACCCACTATATGCACGAGGCGGAGTTCTGCGATCGGATTGCCATTATCGACCACGGGGAGGTCGTAGCGCTGGACACCCCGGCTGGTTTGAAAAGCATGATGGGCGGGGATATCGTCCGGCTGGTGAGCCGAGAGCGGGACCGGCTGCGGGAAGAGTTGGTTCAGCATTATCAGCGGGATGTAAAGGAATCCAACGGGGCGCTGCAGCTGGAAGTGCAGAACGGGGAGACCTTTCTGCCCCAACTGTTCCGGGACGTAACGGCGCCTATTGACGCGGTCGAGTTGCGCAAGCCCACCCTGGAAGACGTCTTTTTGCAATTAACCGGCCGGACGATCCGGGAAGAGGAGGCCTCTGGCAAGGACCGGCTGCGACAGCGGATGCGTAAAAGGAGGAGAACATAGTCCATGCCCTCGTACTTCACTCAGGCGATTCTCACCATCTGGCAGCGGGAGATCATCCGCTATGTACGGGAAAAACCCCGGATCATCTCCACCCTGGTGCAGCCCCTGATGTTTCTGGTGATCTTCGGGGCCGGGCTCCAGCGCACACTGGCGGCAGGTAACTTCGGCATTGACTACGTGAAGTTCATGTATCCGGGTATCATCGCCATGAGCGTCATGGGGGTGGCGTTTTTCTCAACCGTCTCGACGGTCTGGGACCGGGAATTCGGCTTTCTGAAGGAAATCCTGGTAGCGCCGGTCTCCCGGACGGCCATTGCCCTGGGCAAAGCACTGGGGGCTACCAGTATCGCTTCCACTCAGGCACTGATCCTGCTGGTGCTGGCACCGCTGATCGGGGTGCCCATCCACGTTGTCGCGATCATCCAACTGTTTGGGCTGATGCTGTTGCTGGCGTTTTCCATCGCGGGGATGGGGCTGTTGATCGCTTCCCTGATGCAGACCACCGAGAGCTTCGGCCTGGTGATGCAACTGCTCTTTTTTCCCATGTTCTTCCTGTCCGGGGCGTTCTTTCCGCTAACCGCTGTGCCGAAGTGGATGGTGGGGCTGTCCAGCGTCAATCCGCTGACCTACGGCGTGGATGTGTTCCGGCAGGTCCTGCTGGGCAGCGAGATGCCGGCTTCCGTGGCGACTATGATCGTGCTCCACGCCAAATCGAACGATGTCCTGTTCATGGTAGGTTTTGCGGTGGTGATGATCGGGGCGTCGGTGGCAGCGTTCAACCGGAGGCAGTAGAGCTTGGCGTCGATCCGACGGGACCGGACCCGGCCAATCAGGCTGTGCGGATTCGCCCCGCCTACAGCTGGATTCCCTCGCTTACAGCGGGATTCAGTCCTGCCCCCGGCACTTTCATTTCCAGACGAAATAAGGCCCAGCAAGATTGTTTTCTATACTCATCACTTATATTCACTTCAAACCACAAAGGACCTCGAACAAATGCACCAGTTGCCTCCAAGCAGGGGCACACTGTTTACTGCCGCCCGATACCATCAACTCTATTCTCCACCATGAGCTACACATGGTCGATCCGAGGGCAGGAGAATAGAGCGACTGCTATTTTTTGATTTCATTATATACGAGGATTTCGGTGCTATAAGCCGTCTTATCGATCCCAACGACGCGGAAGAGTATTTCAAAGTAGTCGGGTGCGGAACCGAGTTTTTCCTCAAACATCTGTTTTAACTGTTTGTTATTCTCAGAGTTTGTAAGATAATTCGATATTTCAGGTGCCCCTAGAGAGGAATAGGACGCAATAATGAGAATGGTATTATCAGCAGGACCTGGAAGTTTCAACGCTAATACAAGATCTTCATTTGGACCGGTCGAGTGCAAGTTTGTCTCAAACTGCAGCTGTTCTGTGCTGTCCGGTGGTGTGTAGACCACCCGGTGCGGTGTAATCTCGAATTCAAAATTAGAACTCGCCATGGTATACCCTAAGGCATACAGGCATTTGATACTGCCGACGAAAATAATATTGTATTCATCTAATATTTGGGGACTGATATCCGACGACTTCCTAAGTATCGGCTTCTGATTGACTGAATGAAGAAGTGAAAGTATTGGTGGCAGGCTCCAGATACTATGATAGGGGAAATAGGGTTCTGACTGAGAAATAACATTATGATTGGGGAACTGTGACTTGAACGATTCAAGATCCTCATTGGAATTAATGGTTATATCGCGAATGGTGAATTGTCTCTGATATTCATTGCTATATAGATCGAAAATGAAATGATCTCCCGGGACAACGAGAATTGGCAGCTGGGAGTGAATATATTCATTCCAGACATAGTCATCCGGCTCAATGACGGAGTAACGATCAAGTTGGGTGCGGATCGATTGAATATATACGGCGAGGGCAGTGATGGTGATGACCAGCGCAACGATTATAAAGGTCGCGTAATATTTGCGGATGTACTTGAGCAGGTATTTCGGGGAAGTAATAGCCTCTGATTTCTGGATAAAGCTGACTTCATAATGCCCTTTGGGAATGACTACCCGAACCTTGTCGTTCTTGCCTTCGGTGAAATAGTAGCGCTCCAGCTTCTTTCTTAGCTGATAGGTATGTGAACGAACGATGGTATCTTCCGCCGGATTGAAATCGGCGCCTTTTCCGAAGAATTCAATCGCGATCGTAGTTTCCTTGGGTGCCGTTCCGGCGACAGTTGATTCGAACAGATATTTCAGATACTGGGCGTAGGTCAAGGAATTGCAGAACTCCGAGCTCTCAATTATCTTATCGATGACCTTCTGATGGACGGAGTCGTCAGTCATTCTTCATGCTATGGAGAATCGGTAGTCCCTACTTAGCTCGCATGTTGATCACAGTGTTGCCCACCGCGGGGCGATCGATACATCCTGTTATCAAATGGCTTCACCCGCCGTGCTGGAGAGCACCTGTGAACATCTGAAATTACTGTTGTTCACTGTGTTTCACGGTTATTCACTCACTATAATATATCCTATCGGTATAACTTTGTCACTAATTCAGGACTTATTTTGTCAATTTCTATCTCAACCGGAGCCAGATGGGCTGGTATACTATCTGCCGCACCAATTTACTGTCCCCATTCTATTTCTACCAACAGTTATGCACAGGTACTGGATACCGTTACGGATTTTAACTTTTTGTTATTGTTATTCTTAACAAACGAAAGGAGGACCATATGAGGAGAAAAGTGCTACTGGAAGCTATTATCGTCATGGTTTCTCTGGGACTAGTCAGCGTTTCGGCACAATGGGAGGTGTTCGATTGCGACATAATCCCGGCTGAAGCTGGTTGGACTGAAGACAATGCCACGACTCCAGACGGAGTCTCAGAGGTTACCTGGGTAGTGGATGATCCCGACAATCCGGGTGAGAAATTTGTCAAGGTTGATACACAAGCCGAAGTATGGGATTTTAAGGAACAGTGGAGAAAGGAGATTGGCGGAGATCCGGTCACTGGTGTTACCCTGATGTTCAGGGCCGTGGCCTTGGATACGGCAACCTTCAATCGCGATTTCGATCTATACCTATATAACGGGACCTATAGAGAGAGACTGATCTCGAAGTTGAAAGGCACGAAGGTGAAGTTCGATAAGCAAGGTATTGAAGAATTTATCGACGTAACCAAGTGGCATATCTTTCGCTGGACAGCGATAAACGATTATTTCGAACTGTATGTCGATGATGATCCGCTCTCATACCTGTCTGGGGCATCAACCTCTACCGAGGAAATCGGTATGTTTTTCCGTTTTGGCGATGGTGGTGGCGACCTGTACGGTGCTCTCTACGATTGGTTCGCCTGGGACACTACCGGTGCTTATGCTCCAGGTACGGGGACGCCGCTACCTGATAGCTTGACTGGTATAGAAGCGATCAGTGTTAAAGGAGCAGAGCTGCAGCCCCAGAACTTTGAACTAAGCCAGAACTATCCCAATCCGTTTAACCCGGCGACTGAGATTCAGTATAAAGTAAGTGAAGCAGCTTCAGTTCGTTTAACTATCCACGACTTGACGGGTCGTCTTGTGAACACCCTGATCAATGAGACGAAACAACCGGGAACATATCAGGTGCAGTGGAACGGCCGTGATAGTCAGGGGCAACGTATGCCCTCCGGCGTATATTTCTATTCGCTGGATACCGGTTCCTACCGGGCCATAAAGAAGATGCTTTTAATCAAATAGAGAGGGATTGGGCCATAAAATAATAACATGCAGAGAGTGTGGCACAATTCCGCATACATTACCTAAATAAGGAGGATCTCATGAGGAAGAGTATGTTAATATACGCGCTTATCATATCCCTTAGCCTGGGCTTAACCACAGCGGCAGGCCAGTGGGATGTACTTGATGGCAGTCTTCTACCTGCGGATATCGGCTGGAGCGAGAGCAGCGCCACCCACGGCGATGGTGTTTCCGAGATCACCACGGTCATCCCCGATCCGGATATTGCGGGCAATAAGCTGATCCGGGTTGATAGCTACTACATGGGGGCCGAATTCAAGGAAATGTGGAAAAAGACCATCGGCGGCGATCCGGCAAACGGGCAGACCGTGGTGTTCCGGGCCGTCGCCCTGGATACTTCCCTGTTCGACCGCGGTATCGACGTGTACCTCTATGACGGTGCTTACCGGGATCGCATCACCACCCAGAACCACGGCACCTCGATCGTATTCGATAAGGCAGAGGTCTCGGCGGCGATCGATGCCACCGTCTGGCACATCTACCGATTTACCGGTAAGAATGACTCGCTCAAGGTCTACCTCGATGAGGCGGCAACACCCATTCTGGCTGCAAAATCACCGGCAAGCAGTACTGACAAGTACTTCCGCTTCGGCGATGGTGGTGGTGATACCTACGGAGCCGTATACGACTGGTTCATCTGGGATACCACCGGTG
>JBGVTM010000373.1 GCA_041862535.1 Candidatus Neomarinimicrobiota bacterium
AATGTGGCTGGGGTATCTGGAAGAATACCCTGACTACTGGACTCAAGGTGAAACGATAGAAGAACTGGAAGAAAATCTAAGAGATATCTACCAGGAACTTACCAGCGGAAGTATCCCTTACGTC
Organism: Candidatus Neomarinimicrobiota bacterium; assembly: GCA_041862535.1. Classification (NCBI taxonomy): domain Bacteria; kingdom Pseudomonadati; phylum Fidelibacterota; species Fidelibacterota bacterium. The sequence continues at coordinate 125 of JBGVTM010000373.1, forward strand.
CGGAGGGTTGCCGAACTGGAAGTGGCATGAAACGAAGAGAGTTGATACAGGAGTTAGAGAGGTCATATTAATTCGTCATGGGGCAAAGCACGACTGGTATCATAATCCAAGGACGAAAGTATCTCAGACTGTTCCTCGTCACAGGGAGATTAGGGAGCATCTAGCGAGACATATCATCAAAATGTTAAGTGATGAAACCTAGCCAGTCCGCCAGCTGGCGGACAGCAGGCAGATACTATAGCGAGCAGGTTACCCTGCGCATCCGCCGCTGAACCGCAGCGCCATTCAGCGGAAAGTCGGAGGGCGCCCGAGGAACACCGGCTATCGGGAGCCGGTTGACAGAGAAGCCGGTCCAGCATGGTCGAAATTGTCCGGGAGTTTGTCGTCAGGGAGGAGGCCCGGGGCCGGTTCGAGCTGGCGTACGGCCCCGGCGGCGAGTGGAGCAAGCTGTTCGCCCGCTGCCCGGGCTTCCGCGGCACCACCGTGCTGCGCGACACGGAGAACCCACGGCGGTATCTGACAATCGACTTGTGGGAGACAGCGGCCCAGCGGGGGCAGGTGCTGGCCGAACGCCAGGCCGAGTATGCTAACCTGGACGCCGCCTTTGCTGACTGGACCGAGTCTATGGCCGAGGTGGGTACCTTCAGAGTGCTGGCCGCGGCGACGGTGCACCCCCGTGGCAGAGCAGGGCGAACCAAAGCTGGAGAGTCACGTCGAATGAGCCGCCGAGCGGCTTAGTCAAGGCCGTTGAGCGCCCTCCCGCATCCGAAGGGACCTAATCGTGGGCGGGACGACGGATTCACCCAACGCCCCATCACGCGCCAGTGGCGTCCGTGGGCGTAACCCATTTGACCGGTTCCCGGCGGAACCAGATGACCTGTCGGCGAGCGAACCGCCGGGTCCGCTGCTGAATAATGGGAATGGCCTCATCCATAGCAAGTTCATCCTGCACTACCTGCACTAATTCCCGGTAGCCCACGCCCTGCATGGGGTGGGCTTCGGGTGAGACGTCCGCCGCCAGCAACTGCCGCACCTCCGCCAGCCAGCCCCGGTCAATCATCTCCTGCACCCGCCGGTTGATGCGGCTGTAAAGCTCCCCCCTCGGACGCTCCAGGCCGACCAGCTCGAAAGTCACTTCGCCGGCGCCCTCCACGGTGATGGTAGGAGTCTCCGCGTACCCCCCTTCCCCTTTGCGCCAGGCCTGCACGCGGCTGGGAGGCTGGCCGGTGGAATGGAGGATTTCCAGGGCACGCGTCAGGCGCCGGACGTTGTGGTGATGGAAGGTGGCGGCGTAGTCGGGATCAATCTCGGCGAAGGCGGCGTAAACCGCCTCGGCTCCCTCGTACTCGATACGGGCCTGGATCTTCCGGCGCAGCTGCGGGTCAGAGTCGCCCAGGGAGGCGAGTCCCAGCCGGATCGCCCGCACATACAAACCCGTCCCGCCGCAGAGGATCGGTTCCTTGCCTCGCGCCTTAATGTCAGCTATGCGCTCGTATACCAAACCGGCGTAACGCCCGGCTGTAATCTTCTCGGATGGATCAAGGAAATTGACCAGGTGATGGGGCACCTGGGCCTGTTCTTCAGGGGTCGGCTGGCCGGTGCCAATGACAAATCCCCGGTAGATCTGGCGCGAGTCAACGGAGATAATTTCCCCGTCCAGTTCCAGGGCTCGCTCAAGGGCGTAGGCCGTCTTCCCGGATGCCGTAGGCCCAACGACGGTGAGGATATTCATCACTGACCGGCAGGGAGTACGGAGGTCCACTCCCTTTCAGATCCGCTCGAAGCGTTTGTCCAGGTCCGCAATGGGCAGATGCACGATAATCGGCCGGCCGTGAGGGCAGTAGTAAGGATTCTCCGTAGCGAAAAGCCGGTCCACCAGGGTGGTCATTTCTTCCAGCGTAAGGGGATCGCCCGCCTTGATGGCTGCGTTGCAGGCGTAGGTGGCCGCTAACTGGTCGAGGAAGTCTGCGCCGCTCTGGCCCTCGTGATAACGGTCCAGGATATCCCGCAGGATATCCCGCTCCCGCCCCCAGACTACATCGCTCGGAACACCGTCCACCACCACCGTATTCCGGCCGAACTCCCGGATCCGAAAGCCCAATCGTTCCAGATTGGGAATGAGGTCCACCAGCCGGGTATACTCATCGGGGGCGAATTCTATCGCCTGGGGGAACAGTACTGTCTGGGACGCCAGGGCCTGACCGGCAAAGGCCTTTTGCGCTTCCTCAAACAGGACCCGTTCGTGGGCCACATGTTGATCGATCACGACCAGTCCCGTCGCCACCTGGCTGAGGATATACTTGTTATGCACCTG
>JBGVTM010000374.1 GCA_041862535.1 Candidatus Neomarinimicrobiota bacterium
TGGATATGATCATCGTGACCTTCAGCAAGTCATTTGGCGGCGTCGGCGGCTGCCTTTATGCTCGCGAAGACCTGACCAACTACGTCAATTGGTATGCCCGTTCACGCATGTTCTCCTGCGCTCTCGATCCCGCCATCACCGGCGGGCTGATCAAGGTGCTGGAACTCGCCGCCGGACCAGATGGAAAGGCCAAGCGGGAGCGCATCCGCCGCAATGCCGACTATATGCGTTCCAAGCTCCAAGGCCAAGTGGATATCGGCAGCAGCCACAGCTGGATCATTCCCGTCATTTACGGCGATGAGCACATCTCTATCCTGCTGAGTGACTACTTACAGCATCAGGGGATGGATGTCTCCCTGATGTCCTTCCCCGCCGTCCCAAAAAACAAGTCACGGATTCGCCTATTTGTGACCTCAGAGCACACCAAAGAGCAAATGGATAAAGGAGCAGAGGCGATCCTCAAAGCGGCTGAGCACTTCGGATTCCGCCTCGAAGATCAACAGGCTTAAACCACATCAAAGGAGCCCCTATCATTGGTCGATTACAAGAACAAAGAGGGCCTGATCATCTGGCAACTGAACTTTGCCCTCTCCACTATTTACGAAATCGAGACTGAGGCTATCGAACACCTGGTTCCGAAGCGACTTACCCCCATTGAGGTGGCCCCCGGCATCTCTTTGCTTCACCTTGCGGCGTTCAACTTTCCTGAAGGGGGCCTTGGCTACCTGCCCGAATTCCAGGAACTCGTTCTAAGCCTGATCGTTACTCCGGACCTCTCCCGGGGCGTACCTCAATCCGCTATGTACGTCCTCTCCCTTGGTAGCACCTGCCAGGAACATCTCGATCATTGTGTTAATTATTACAAACTTCCCGTTTATGGGCAATTCACAAAAGTCAGCCTTCAGCAAGATCCTCACTCGGTCAAATATGAAGATGGAAATGGTCCCATCATATCCATGAAGAATATCCATCCAAATCCAGTATACACCAAGGATGGTAGATACTATCAGGCGTTTGTGAAAGAAGCGGGTGAGATTTATGTTGCTGACGTCGAGATGAAGGGGAGTCTCTTTGAGCACCAGTCCACTGGTGATGCGGGCCAGATGTGGTCTCACCCCTTTTTCCGGGACATAGACCTGGAAACCACTGAGCCAACGGTGTATATGCAGACGATCAATAAGCCTAGTTCAATAGGACAGCAACTATATCCCAGACCTGAAAAGTTCGTCTAGCGCACCCCTTCCCAGCGTCTGTGCTCAACCGCTTTTCCCCGCCCTGGGTTGGGCAGCCAGAAACCTACTCTTACAATAATATTCTATTGCAGTCCCACCTTTCTCCTAGCAAAGCTATCCACGATACCGGGAATAAAGGGCCGGAGTTTGACGGCCGCCTTTAGCTCCAGGGTCACGATTGCCTCACGTTTCCCCTTTTTGGCAGCCTTGATGGCGATTCGCGCAACCTGATCGGCGCTCATCGACTTGGAATCATCGTAAGGGTCCACCGAAGGGTGGCTACCGTTTCCCTGGAAGCCACGGAGACGGATACCGGTCGCCACAAACAGTGGAACCACGAGGGTTATCTGCACGCCACTACCTACCAGCTCCGTCCGCAGCGACTCGAAAAATCCATGCAGGGCATGTTTGCTGGCGGCATAACCAGAGTGCAAAGGTGCCCCGGTCTTCCCCGAAGAGCTGGTTACCACAACCAGCATCCCCCGGCTTTCCTTTAAATAAGGCAAAGCATAATAGGTACAGTAGAGGGCCCCGAAATAATTCACCGCCATCAGGCGTTCATATATGGATATATCCGTTACGTCTTCAAAGCGAGCCCACATTGAGATTCCGGCGTTGGAGAAGAGAACATCGATCCCTCCCCAGGTCTCAACCGTCCTGGCGATTAGAGTGCGGCACTGCTCTCTATCACTCACATCGGTTGGGTGTACCAGGGTTTCACCACCAAGCACCCGGCACGCCTCAGCCACTGAATCCAGTCCCTTGGTATTCAAGTCGGCCAGCGCCAGACGTGCGCCTTCCGCAGCCAGCTGCTTCGCCAGGGCGGTACCGATGCCACCAGCAGCACCGGTCAGGATAATCCGTTTGTCTTCAAATGTCATGGTAGCTCCCGATTTGACTATCAAAGATAGGCCTAAATCTGTGAAGGATTTCTTTCAGAGTCGAGAAGAATCCACTTAGCTTAAAAGCTATGAGAAGGAGCATCCCACGCCCGAATTCGCGGCGATATCTTATGCTGGTGGCAATATCTCTGGTGGCTGTTCTGTCGTTCTCCTGCGCTCACTTCAGACCGCCGCCACCGGTTAAGGAAGCCCGGGGCGTCTGGCTGCATCGCTTCGACTACTGCCAGCTCACCTTGACCCACGACCAGGATTCCATACGGGCCTACATCGCCGACGTGATCAACCAGGCCGCTGACGCCCATTTCAATATCATTTTCTTCCAGGTCCGGGGCAACGGCGACGCCTATTACACTCCCGGACAGGAGCCCTGGGGCAGCCTGCTCACAGGAACCCCGGGAGAGGATCCCGGTTGGGATCCCCTGGAATATGCCCTGGAGTTGGCCCACCGACGCGGCCTGGAATTGCATGCCTGGTTCAATACCTTCCCCGTATGGCGGGGATCTGAACCTCCACCAGTTACGACACCCGCCTCTCCATTCCTGACCCATCCTCAGTGGATAGTCAGTGACTCGGGCGGCACTCCCATGCCACTATCCGATCATTACATATCCTTCTCGCCAGGCATCCCGGGAGTCCATGATCACATCATCAGCGTAGTGTTGGATGTAATCAGGCGCTACGATATCGATGGCGTTCATTTCGACTATATCCGCTACCCTGAAGGAGCGCCCCGGGCAGGCTATTCTCACGACCCCATCAGCGTCCAGCGATTCAACTCGATTGAGGGTAATCCCTTACAGCTCGACTGGAATGACTGGCAGCGGGAACAAATCACCCGGTTTGTAGCCCGGGCCTACAACGCGATTACAGCAGTTAAGCCGTGGATCAAGGTCTCTGCCGCAGTTATCGGTAGCTACGAAGCGGGCGGTTGGAATGCCTACCATATCGTTTACCAGGATCCCCGCCGCTGGACGGAGCTGGGCAAGATGGACTTTATCACCCCCATGATCTACTGGCCCAGAAAGCATCCTACCCAACCATTTCTGAAACGCTCCATCGAGTGGCAGAATCATTATGCTCGGGAGCGGTATGTCTTTCCCGGTATCGGCAGTTATATGTACAATGCCCGCAAGCGGCCCTACCGATGGAACGAGGCGGAGGGCCAGATTGACGACTTAAGGAAGCATCGTATACCCGGGATGGTCTTTTTTGACGCCCGCAGCCTGGAAACGCGCTGGTCAGAGCTGGCCACTGACCACTTCAGGAACCCTGCCAATATCCCAGCCATGCCCTGGAAGGACCGCCAATCGCCCCAGCCGCCTACCAACTTGAAGGCACAAGTCTCCGGCACCGCCATCAGGCTGACCTGGGTAACGCCTGAAGATGATGACGTGCAGCGCTTCAATATTTACCTGTCACGGAAGCTGCCCATCAACACCAGTAATGGTCGAAACCTGTGGGCAGTGACCGCCGGTCCGCGGCTGGAATGGAAGATGAGACCGGGTAATGACGTGAAGGGACACTACGCAGCCGTCTCCGCCCTGGATGCCGCCGGTAACGAGAGCGGGCTATCCAACCCGGTGCTTTTAAAATAATACCTGGTCCATCAGCCTTCTACCGGAGGGCTCCATTCGGATAAGCCACGTAACGTCCGCTGACAAGCACAGATCGATTGACGTGGTTCAATAATCCCTTCATCATTAGCCATCGATGATAGGACTATTCGCTGTAAACAACTCTCTTGGCAGTGGAATGCATAACGGCTTACCTTTTTCATTAATTCTCGATCCTATATAACTCTGATTGCCTTAACCACGATCAGGTGGAGATCAGGCGCGATAGGAGTATTGCATGACATTCAAACTAGCATACCTGGGTATATCAATGATGATACTAGCTGCAATGGACTTAGCCTTTGGTACGGGGCTGCTGGCGCCCCAGAACCAGGACTTCCTACAAAAGGCCCGCAAAATCCTGGCGGAAGTGCCCCTCATTGATGGCCATAACGATACGCCGTGGCAATATCGCGACCGGGCGAAGAACCACCTGGATGCCATCGACTTTTCCAAAGATACCGGTCATCTAGATCCGCCGATGCAGACCGACCTGCCGCGCCTGCGGGCCGGCGGTGTGGGCGGTCAGTTCTGGTCGGTATGGGTCCCATCCGGTTATCCAGGGCCCGAGGCCGTTCAGGCCACCCTGGAGCAGATCGACCTGGTCCACCGGCTCGTAGAGCGTTATCCCGATGACCTGGAACTGGCGCTCACCGCCGATGACATTGTCCGGATTCACGGGAGCGGCAAGATCGCCTCCTTGATCGGGATAGAAGGGGGTCACTGCATCAACAATTCCCTGGCGGTTCTAAGGCAGTTGTATCGCGCCGGTGCCCGGTACATGACCATCACCCACAATGACAACACCGCCTGGGCCGAGGCCGCCACCGCTCCCCCTGAGCATCATGGACTGACCACCTTCGGCAAGGCAGTCATCCAGGAGATGAACCGGCTGGGGATGCTGGTGGACTTATCCCACGTTTCACCCGAAACCATGCACGCTATCCTGGATGTGACCGAGGCACCGGTGATATTTTCACACTCATCGGCCCGGGCGCTGGTGGACCACCCCCGCAATGTGCCCGATGATGTGCTCAAGCGCCTCAAGAAAAACGATGGCATCGTGATGGTTACTTTCGTCACAGGCTTTGTCTCTGAAGCCATGCGCCTGTATTGGGCGCAGGACAACGCTGAGGAATCCCGGCTGGAAGCCCTCTACTCCCACGACCCCGCCGCCGTCGAAACCGCCATGGCATCCTGGCGGGAAGACCACCCCGCCCCGATCGTCACCCTGGCGGATGTGGCCGACCATATCGATCACGTCCGGAAAGTTATTGGGATTGATTATATCGGCATCGGTTCCGATTTCGATGGCATCCGCAATGGCCCGGACGGTTTGGAGGACGTCTCGAAATATCCGGCGCTGCTGGCCGAGCTGCTGCGGAGAGGCTATAGTGAAGAAGACGTTAAGAAGGTAGCCGGGCTGAACCTATTGCGGGTCTTCCGCCAGGTGGAAAAGGTGGCCCAGAAACTCCAGCGCAAGACCGCTCCTTCAAACGCCCTTATTGAGGAACTGGATCAAGGGAAGAGTAAGCCGCTGACTACGCATTGAACCCGGCCTGGCTTGCCCTCCAGCCTGATTGGTTCCTATTCGATCCGATATCCCCTAATCAGTAAAATGTTGCGGGACTCGAAGTCTGTGCCGGCGATGAAAACCGTATCACCGACAACGGCTACTTCCGTTATCTGGAAATATTGTCCAGGATCAAGATTCTGAAGGGTCAAATCTCTTTTCCAATTCACGCCATTATAATGGGTCATCGCCAATCCCTGAACCCGGAAGGCGAAAACATCGTTGCAGTGGTTACCTTCGAGGAATCCTACTCCATAATATAAATCCCAATCAAGGGCATCGAGTTTAGTCAGATATCCCTCTCCGGAGGAGATGGATTCCTTCCATAAACTA
>JBGVTM010000375.1 GCA_041862535.1 Candidatus Neomarinimicrobiota bacterium
TTGAATAGCAAAACGCTTATTCCCACGCAGGTGCCGAAGGGCGCATACGCCAACGGCTCCGACGGGAATCAAGTATTTGTCCAGACGATCGAGATCGAGTTCGCCGGCCACACTCCTGCTGTTGCCGATTTCTTGCAGGTGGATATACCGGCCGATCTTTCGATTGCGGACATTGATAATGACGGCAATTACGACGATGAAGTGTCCCTGAACTGGAACACGGTCCTTAATCCTACCTTCGCTGTCGATGCGGCCCAAACGGATGCCAACATAATCGTTATCGACGTTGGCACTGCTGTTGCCATCGCAGCGACTGAAAAGCTCATTATCGTAATTCCTGTCGAGTCTGAAGAGACGCCCTCGGTGGGCAGTGATAACTACATCCTCACCTTCCTCGATGCTAACGCCATCGCAGCCGAAGGTGAAACCCACACCCTCACCGTTACCTATGAGGACCAGCTATCGCTCCTTGATTGGGATGATAACTACTTCGAGGATACGGGCGGTGACGGGCGTCTGGAAACCGATAACCGGGGTAAGTATCACCCTGATCCAAGCCATGCCACCTTGCCAGGTCCCAGCACGGTCGTCGATGGAACACTCCTGCCGAATCTGGTCGTAGATGTTGATGCCGCCCAAAAGGTGGTCAGTGCCAACATCGCCAGCTGGGCAGCAACTTCCGCTAATATTTTTGACGCTACCGACGCCAATGATGTGAAGTTCTACCTCTGGGCCTCGACCAATGGTTCGCTGGCGAAGATCACCGAAGCCGACGCCGAGCGAGTGGTTGATTACGACCCAACGGCTACTCTGGATCCCAAGGAATGGCCGCCTAGCTTTGATACCCAGGACTTCAATACTGGTGCTTCCCAGACAGGCTATGTGGCCGCCTACCGGTTGCTACCGGAAGATGACTGGTTCTTCTATGTGACTTCCGATATCACCGGCGACTGGGCCCTGGGCCGGAGTGACACCATCGAGGTGCGCCATTATCCCGTCTTCTCCGATTACTTGTTACCGGACGGGACCGGACTGGGCTACGATGACACCTGGAACGGTGTCTGGGATCCGGGTGGGACCGATGGTTTGTTGGCTTCCTTTACCCTAGAATCGGGCGGTACTATCGGCACCAACGGCCTCTTCAATCCGACGACCAACCAGAATTATGTCGACATCTACTGGGATGTTGAGGATGTGGATGATAATGCCTATGTCCACGTCTTCAAAGCCGACGTAGCGACCCTGGACGTGGATGACGTTACGACCAGCGATATCGGCGGTGGTTCACTCTGGGTTACTGGTCTCGGTGATGGAGAGCAGATCCATACCGACACGCTGCGGGAAGAAGGTGCTACCGGTTATAAACGGTTCAATACCTTCACCAGCAGCGCCGATTACGAAGATGCTGGCATTTTCTACTTCTACGTTGTACTCAACGACCTCAAGCATCAGACGGTGCGGGTGGTTGACGACAACGTGCCGGCAGCCGTAGATGTTACCGTACAGCACTACTCGTATTTCGCCTTCCATCCCTACTACCCCTTCTACGATGATGTTACACCGGAATTGCCGTTCAATTCCGCCACCAGCCGTTACCTGATCGTCAGTTGGGGTAATTCCCCGGCCGGTACCGACAATATCGACGGTGATACCGACCTGGATGCCGAGGGAACGGCTACTATCAAGCTGTATGCGGTTGACGCAACCGCCCTTACCGGGGATCACGCCACGATTATCGGGGCCAACCCCCTGAGTACGGCAGCTCTGCAAACCGCCGTGGATGCTGGCAATGGATACCTGATCGCAAGCCTTGTAGACAACGCCGATGATCGGGAAGACAACCGCTATGAATGGGATGTGCGGGCCGCAGGGCTGGACCAGACCCTCAATTGGAATATCTATGCGGTAATGGCCCATGGTACTGACCCCATCGTGGTTCAGCTGAATACTGATGGCCAGCCTTCCGCTACCGGCTTTCTCAGCGGTAAAGAAGATGATATGCCCGTTAACATCACCAATGATGACTACCTGCGGGCTGTCACGCCTTACGCCGGTCCGCCGGTGGAGTTGGGCGGCAATGACCAGTTCGAACTCCGCTGGGAGGGCTTTAACGTCGATCCAGGCATCACCTCTGCCAATGTGAGAGTCCAGGCGGTTCTGGCCAAGGAGGGCGCCGACAACCCGGGCAGCGCTTCCTACGACACCTGGGTGACCGCCACCTACCAGACAGCGGACTTCATCTGGCTCCTGGGCAGCAACGCAGGTGATCTGCCCACTACCGGCGCGGATGCACTGGCCGCCGATGGTGTCAGCTCGACCATCATCGATATTAGCGACTACACCGCGACAGCCGACGCTGCGGCCCCGTCAGCAGGGAATTACTACGTGTACTACTTCTTCACCAGCGATGGTACCATGTCCACGGAAGCGGCCGTTCAGGCCCCCGGTATGGTCTACCTGACCGGTGAGACTACCACGGAGTACAATATCGAAGTCTGGCCGCAGAAGTCGGTCATCGTCACCGACGATACCCTCACCTTCGCGGTCTATGCTAAGGATGATCCCTCAGCCGAAAATCCTGCCATGATCCGCATCTTCCTGGACATTCCGAATGCCAGCCTGTTCAGCATCATCGACCAGGATGCCGCCACCGCTGGCATCCAGCCGTTTGATGACGCCGGCACCTTCGGTGGGGCTGTGCTGATTAACACCCTGTCCACAAGCGGCAGTACCTACCAGCTGAATTTCCTCAACCGGAGAGATACCGGCATCCCCCTGGCAGCCCTGACCAAAATCGCAGAGTTCCAGGTGGCCCTGACCAGTTATCCCTCCCAGCCATTCGAGGACCTGGAGGTTATCTTCAGCACTGAGGACCCGCGAGAGACCAATCTCTATGATCTGGATGGATCACCCCAGAGCACGTCTATCCCGCCGGTAGCGCTACTGCTGAAGGTCGGGCAGCTCGGCAGTATCAGCGGCTTTACCGACGTGGAAGGCATCACGGATGATCAGGGCGAGGAAGTGTCCTTTATTGTGACACCTACCGGCTCCCTGACCCCGATTACGAATAGTGCCTTCCTGTCGGCCAACGGCGATGCCGACGGTTCGGACGGCGTCCAGGTAACCCTTGGCACCGTCGGAAGCTATACCCTCAGTGGGCTGCCTACCGGTGAATATGATGTGAAGGTTCACAAGTCCGGCTATCTGGATGTGATCTATGAGAATATCAGCATTGCCGGCCTTGAGAGTAAAACTCTCCACTTCACCGGTGGCAACAAGCTCTTCGGTGGTGATGCCGCCGGATTCGATGATGACGGCGATGACGAGACGCCCTCGTTGCCCGATAACCGGGTTACCTCCGACGATACCGACGCTATCTCTGATGCCTTCGGCGCCTCTTCCGGTTCTGCCAACTGGAACGCGTACGCCGACATCGATGGCAGCGGTGAGGTCGATATAAACGATCTCATCATGGCATCGAAGAACTATGGCGAGGATGGCGAGGGTATCTTCTATAAGGTTAGTCCGATACTGGACGGGACTAACGAGGATGCCGTCGTATGGTTGGCTCGTGCTGATGAAACAGCCGAGGGTATTACCTTCGTGGTTAGCGCCAAGGCGTTGGCGAGCCTGCAAGGCTATGCCATCAAGATGTTCATTCCTTCCAAGGATTGGGAGGTGGTGAGCGTAAGTGACCTGCTGCTGGCTCACACCCCGACCATCAATCTCAGCCGGTTTGATGGTCCCAACGCCAGATTCGCAAGCGCCATTCTCGGTGCTAATGCGGTTACTCTCGAAGAGCTGGAACTTGTAAGCTTCGTCCTGAAGCCAATGGTTGCCCATCCAGCTGATCCTGCGATCGCTGAGGTAATCCTGGCCGATAGGAACCTCAAGCTGACCAAGGCCATCATCGGCAGCGAAATGGAATTGGTACCGGTCGAGTACAGCTTAAACCAGAACTACCCCAACCCCTTCAACCCGACGACTTCCATCCGCTTCGGCCTACCTGATGCCGGTTACGTGAGACTGGCGGTGTACAACCTCCTGGGACAGGAAGTTTGTACCCTGGTATCCGGTACGATGGAACCGGGTAGCTACCAAGTTGCCTGGAACAGCCGGGACAACCTGGGACGCAAGGTAACTTCTGGCATGTACTTCTATCGCCTCGTTGTGGACAACAAGGTGATCGATACCAAGAAGATGATCTTGCTGCAATAAAAAGGAAGTACGGCAACGTACTGCAGATTCTAATCCGCATGTGGCCCTGGGGTATATGGCTCCAGGGCCACGTGCCTATCGGGAGGGATAAAAACACCTGTTGTTTGGCTAAGCGACCCTTATGTATCTTGCTGATAAGGGAACCATTTAAATGGTTGGCACAGCGTTTGCAATTATAACAAGCGCATGAAGAATAACTCGCTTAGCTGTTATCTGCTGTCTCTCTTCGTGAGTATGGGGCTGGGGGGAGTTCTCACCAGCGCTCATGCCCAACCTGACCAGATTAGCGCCAGCATAAGAACCGCCACCGGCGAGACCCTCATCGCCAAGGGGGATACGGTCACATTTCTGGTCTATGTCAATCCCGCCGGCGAACGACTCACCGGCTACGACATATTTCTTACGGTAGACCCTTCCATCTTCAAGCCATTATTTACAACCGATACCCTGGGAGACACCGTTTATTACCGGCCTTTCCGAGAGACCAATCAATTGATCTGGGACAACAGCCCTCAGGTAAACGACACGCACGGTGATATCTGGGGTAAGTCCGATATGCTCAACGGCATCCCGGGATTCCAGATGGACTTTATCCACCAGACTGCCCCCGGCGCCCCTCGGCGTACCTTTCGTAAGGCCGGCACAGCCGCCTTCTTCGACATGGTGGTGATGGATTTCCCCGCTGATACTTCCAATCTGGCTTATATCAGATTTGACATAGACTACGTTGTGCCTGGCGGCGGCAGCCGGGAAACAAAGTACCACCCCGAGTTCGGCGATGCCAAATATTTCCCCAGAGGAAATCTCCATGATCTCGCTATACTGATCGCCGGACTTGCAATATACCCCCCCATTCCGGATACCGTGTTGGCACCGGGCTTACCGCTGATTATCCCCCTGGAAGATCACTTCAAAAGCAGCCTTTACAGCCCTGCCGATGCCATCTGGAATGTCACCGCCAGCACTCCCCTCCCGCCTGGAACGTCCTTCAATATGATCGGCGACTCCCTCATTATTACCACCAATCCCACCGCCCATGGCATTATAGACCTCACCATCGATCTGGATGTGCCGGATGGGCTGTATTCCGATTCGCAGGCTTTGCGGGTATATGTCGACTATCCGCCGGTGGTCGGGCCCCTGAGCATCCCCATCCAATTCGATGAAGACGACAGCCTGACCGTGCCCAAGGCGGACCTCTTCACTGACCCTGACGATTCCGGTTCGGGGATCAACTTGTGGATTCAGCCGGAGTCCCCGATATACATCCGCTGGGATCCCATCGCCGAAGAAGCCGTCTTTACGGCTGATCCGCACTGGTTTGGCAGTAGTGATATCCGCTTATTCATTCAGGACACCCTGGGACCGGGCTTTGATACCCTACTAACAGCCGTCGTCAACAGTGTGAACGACGCACCGGTAGTCGATTTTTCTGTTCTAGGAGATACGGTGGTGATCCACCGGAGCTTCCCCGATACCCTCGATTTGAGGCCGTTCGTCTCGGATGTGGATAATCTCCAGCTTACCTGGTCAGTAAGTAATCCTGATCCCACCAACCTGAGCACCACCCTGCTGCCGCCTGACAATGACCGGCTCGAGCTGCTGGCCGCTGACTACAGCCCCTTCAAAGACATCAATCTGGTACTAACTGCTACCGATAGTCTCGGCGCCCAGGGTAGCGACACACTGGTGGTCAGTATCCGCTCCTGGCCGCCGGAGATCGGACCCCTGCCGGATATCAAAATACTGGCTAGCGTGCCAGATACCCTGAGCCTCAATGAACTGGTAAGCGACAACGATACCCCCGATTCATTGATGACCTGGTCCTTTGAAGTAGTAGATTTCATCTCCGGAGTACCTGATCCGCAGGTCTCCATCACCTATGACCAGCTTTCCCAGAGAGCGATCTTCAACACTCCCACCGGATACGACGCCGCCGACCTGCTCATCCTGACAGTGGAGGATGATGACAACAACACCGACACCGATACTACCCGCCTGAAAGTCTTCTCCAGTTTCAGCCCCTTCATCTTTCCCCTGGATACCGTGGTCGTCTACCGGGATACTATTACGGAAGTGCTGGACCTTGATGACTACGTGCTGGATCCCATTTATGATCCCGAGAACATTACCTGGAGCTATTCCGGCGGGGACAGCCTCGAGGCCGTCCAGATCGGGGCCGATCATGTGCTGACCCTCGTGACCGATCCCTTCTTCTTCGGCTACGATTCCATCACCTTCATCGCTACCAATCCCGACGCCTACAGCGACACCAGCGTCCTGGTGGTGAGGGTGATACCCCGCGTGGATGGCCCGCCCCTGTGGCAGCCGCTGCCAGCCAGCGTGGAAATCGTCTATCCCGATACCATCGACCTGCTCACCCTAACCGAGGTCTGCAAGGACGATTTTACCCCCCGTGACCAGCTCATCTTCTCCGGCTTCGTCAATCCTGACCCCGGCACCCCCCTAAATCTGGCTATCGACTCGGTCTCCCATCTGGCCCGCATCTCGGTGCCCGCATTGGATGTATATGATACCTGGCTCTTCTTCTCCGCCGAAGACAATCAGGGGCAGGTCTCCTACTCCGATACCGTTCAAGTCCTTGTCAAGGACTCCTATTCCCCCGTCTGGGCTCCGATACCAACTATCTCCATGTACGTGAACCAGACCTTTTCCGACCTTTTCTTGCAGGACTACCTCTCGGATCGGGATACGCCCTTGAGCTCCCTTACCATCACCTATTTTAATCCCAATCCACGCATCACGGTGATCTACGACCCCGCCACGACGCAGCTCACCATCCAGGCGTCAGGATATGCCACTGAAAGCTGGATCACCTTTTACGCCACCGATCCCTCAGGCAACACCGCCATGGTACGCCTGCGGGTTATCGTAAGTGCCATTATCGATGTCACCCCTCCCGAAGGCGGGCTTACCTACTTTTTCAACCCGGCGGCCGACAAGTGGATCCACTTCGTCCTCGTGGGCGACAGTACCACCGCCCGCATCAAAACCAAGTGCATCTACAACGCCCGGGAAGTGCCCCTGGCCTTCACCCAACAGGACAGTCTACCGGGTACACTGACCTGGATCGCCCCCTACCGCTTCCAATACCCCGGTGTGTATCAGCTTAAGGCCGAATTAATTGATGATTACAATAACGCTCTCAATCTATCCCTGCCCCTCTCGGTGGCCTTTTCAAAGGCAATGGGGGACATTTTCGCCAGCCCGGACAGCAGGGTGACCGTCTCCTATCCCCAGGCTTCCATCGTCAATGGCAGACTCCTGATCCTGACGGAAGAATCCGCCCTGGAGTCTATCAGCGGGCAAATGGCTGAACTCGCCGGTGGCAAGGGCGACACTGAGGATAGCCCTCAGGCACCGCCCAAAGTCTATTCCCTGGACACCAATCTTCCTGAGCCCCTCCTGGTCACGCTCACCTATGACCAGCCCCAGGACACCGACCCCTACTATTCATTTTACCAGGTCGCGGGGGATAAGCTGCTGAAGATCGATACTTACACCAGCGGACCCGGGCAGTTCGAAGCGGCTGTCCTGCTGGGCCAGGATGTCATACTTGCCCACTCTGACACTCCCGCCCATGAAGCTCCCTTACCGGGGGCTGAACTGTTCTGCTACCCCAATCCCTTCAATGCGACCCTTCAGGTGCGCTTCATGCTGCGACAGGAAGACCAGGGTCGAATCGTGGTCTACAACCTCCTGGGGCGGGAAGTGTTCGCTTCCCCCAGGCAACCTCTTGGACCCGGCGTGCACGTGTTTCACTGGCAGGGCATTGATAACCGCGGCCGGCTGGTGCCCTCCGGGGCCTACATTATTCGCCTGGAGACCGTGAGAGGCACCGCCATGACACGGAAGGTGACACTGCTGAAATGAGATTCATCAACATTATGCTGACGCTGGCGCTCGCACTGGCTCTAGGAGCTTGTGGAGGGAAAGGACCCACAAAAAAGGAGCGGATCGATGCCTTCAACGAAACCGGCTGGGAGCTCTTCCAGAAGGGCGATTTCACCGCCGCGCTGGAGGAATTTTCCGAAGCCCTCGCCCTGGATTCCACCAATGTCGCCGCAAACGTGGGCCTGGGGTGGTGTATGCTCCTGTTGGGCGATCCGAACCTGTCAGCCATTATCGCAGCGTTGGAAGTAGGCGCCACCAGTGCCAGCTGGCAGCACGACGCCTGGTGCGGCTTGGCCGTGGCCAATCTGAACCAGCAGCTCTACGCCGAAGCCGATTCCGTGGCTGGCCTGGTCCTGGCGGCGGATTCCAGCTATGTGTTCACCTACCGCCCCCAAATCGACTGGCAGGATCTGCTCGTCATTCAAGCCCAGGCCCGGTTTTTCACCACCGCATACATCCAGGCCTGGCAGGCAATCCAACCCTTGATAGTGGGCCCACCCTACGATGCCATTGATCCCGCTGATCCTACCACCTGGGTCATCGGCACCACGAGCTACAGCCTTTTCGAGGAAGTGCTGGCAGTTATCATCTCCGCCCTGGCGGAGCAATACAGGCAAATGTAAGCAAATGGCCGAGAGATCGTATCATAAGCTGACCCATCTACGGATCCTGAAGACGGCCATTTTTGGAGGTTTGAGTTGTGAATAGGAATACCAACCGCCTACTGGCAGCGACGTGTGTGCTGCTGGTCGGTTTTATGGGCTGCGAACTGGTGAATACTCCGCCCAGCATCGACATCATCGTGGAAGACGAATCCCCCCTTACCGGTTCCACCCAGACTTTTACCGCCGTTGTAACCGACCTGGACGAAGATGAAGTACTGATCACCTGGTCCGCCACGGCAGGTGATTTCTCCAAGAAAAGAGGGGAGTCCGTCAGGTGGACCGCCCCCTTGGAAGTTCAGAAGGTGGTGGTCACGGCAGTCGCCGACGACCGCAAGGCCGGTGGCATTGACTCCGCCCAGGTCGTGCTTTCAGTGGGCAATGATATACCTTTGATCACCGATTTTACCAGCAGTAGCCCGTACGTCTACTTCGCCGGCTCCGTCGAGCTGGCCTGCACCGCATACGATCCCGACGGCGAAGATATCACCTTCAACTTTTATACCTCGCCCTACGGGGTGGGTAGTTTCGCTGCCCGGCAGCCGGAGGATAATACCGCCACCTGGGAGGCCCCCCCGGCGGAAACCATCTCGCGCACCTACGATCTCATCGCCGAAGTGGCTGATGAACAAGGGTATACCTCGAGAGATACACTCAAAATCCTGGTCTACTCGGAATACGGTACCGTCTGGATCGTCGACAGTGACCAGCAGACCCTTTCAAAATACACCTCCCGCGGGGCGAAGGTGCTCACATCGCCGCACTCCTTCGAAGAGCCCGTGGCCGTTGTTAACTATATCCAGCATGTGCCCAACTATTATGTGGCTGACCGTGAAGCCGGCGAAGTCGTCAAACTGGACGCCCTGGGGCGGGAAGTATACACCTACTCCAACATTCCCAACGTCATCGACCTCGCCATCCATCGCGACACCGGCACCTTGTGGGCGATAAGCGTCGATTCCGAGGAACCGCGGCTGACGGTGATCAACACCTTCACCAATAGCGAGGTCATGCAAATCAAAGGCCTGCGCCACCCGATCGCCATTGCCATTAACCAGAGCCGGAACGACGTATGGCTGGCCGACATCGGCGAGGGCGACCGCATCATCCTGCTCTATGCTGAGGAAATACTGGCCGATCCCCCGGATTCACTTACAGCGGCCAACGCCACTATCTTCGAAGGAAATTTCAATAGCCCGTCCAGCCTCTTTATACGTAATGAAGAGGATGCCACCCTCTACATCGCCGATACCGAGGATAACCAGATCGAACGCCTGACCTACAATAGCCTCACCGGCAATTATCGTCGGGATACCCCCGTTATACTCCCCGATGATGCCAAACCCATTGACGTCGTGGCCACCATCGTCGGACTGGTCTGGATGCTGAACTCCGGCGACGGGACCACCATCGAGTACTTCGATGAGGAGGATGTGCCCACCGCCCAGCCACTGCCCTTCCTGACCTCATACCCCTTCATGGCACCCCATACCATGATCGCCGACATCGAGTACGGCCACGTCTGGGTCGCCGATAACGGCACCCATCAGGTCGTCCAGATCGTGAATGCGGATTCGGTGGGAGTCATCATCAGCGGCTTCTCCTTCGTGGAAGATATGGCGATAAATAAATAGTCTTACTGTAACAACGGAATGCCGGAACCCCTCGTTTTTCCCAGGCACCAGCGCCCTCCGAGACCTTCAGAGCTTCATCCTAGTTCTTGATAATAAGACAATTATATCTTAATATTAACCGGATCACAGCAACCCGATCTTGAGAGCTGGAAGCTGTATGGGCCCA
>JBGVTM010000376.1 GCA_041862535.1 Candidatus Neomarinimicrobiota bacterium
TTAGAAGGCCGTTGCTCTATCCAGCTGAGCTACCGGGGCTTCTTACAAGTCGAAAGGTAATACAACTTAATGCCGCTGGAAATATCCATCTATACAATATACAAGTCAATATGGCCAGGCAGCTCGATGCTCAATCGATGACCCGGCGATATTGACGGTGAGTATTAAAGAGGGATTTCCTGGTAGGTGACAAGCCCGGCTCCTTCCTGGAAGGAGCAAAAAATGATTTCCAAAGAAGAGCGCATCTGAATAGATTCGGGTCGATTTATCAAATAGCCCATGGTGATGAGCAGCAAGCAATTGGACCGGAAGGCTGATTGGCCAGCCGTCCAGCGATGTGAAAAGGCGACCACTTGCGCAAATTGACCGGTAAGCTCCGGATCCTGGCCTGGTCAGCGGTGGCGCTTTTCCCCATCCCGGCTGCCGCCCAAATACTGGCGTACGTTGGTTCCGACAGCGTTACCCTGGCGGCCTTCTCACAGCGATACCAGGACTACCTTGACCGGTCCGCTCAGACGGACTCCCTCCAGACCAGATACGATGTCCTGCAGCAGATGGTAGAGGAAGCGATCTGCACCCAGTTTGGCCGCGATCACGGCCTGGACCGTAATCCCGCTATCCTTCGAGCTGGCCGCCTGGCCTGGAGAGAGGTCCTGCTCATCGCTGTGGCCCAAGGTCAGTTTGCCGATGAGGTGACCGTTCCGCCCGATGAGATTGAGGCCGAATACCGCTATCGAAACACGGCCCTGCTGACCCGCTACCTTACCCTGCCTGACAGCCTCACTGCCGTTGATTATCTGCAGCAGCTTGACGTCGGAGAGCCGTTCGAATCGCTGGCCCTCCAGGCCTGCGACTCGGCTTCGCTGCTGGACCGGCCCGGTGAGCTGGGCTGGAAGTTCCCCCAGCAATTGGATTCCACCTACGGCCGCCGTGCTTACCGGTTGACCCCAGGCCAGTGTTCGGAGCCGCTGAGAACCACCGCGGGGTACCAGATCATCCAGCTGCTAGGCAAGGAGTTTCGGCCAGACCACGGCCACTTCGAGCGAGTCAAGTATCAACAGCAAATCGCCGCCCAGCTGCGACCGTCGAAATTCGCTGATACTGCCCGGAATGTCCTTGAGCAATGGGCGAGCAGTCTGCCGTATGCCTGGCGCCGAAGGGGACTCAGGAAAATACTCCGCTCCGGTATCCTGGACGATCCTATCGAATCATCGTTTGCCGACCCGGCGGCGGCCAATCTGGCCCCGGAAGTACTGTTCACCCTGTCCGACGAACCCTATACCTTTGATTGGCTTCTCTCCCGCCTGGACCTGCTGCTACCTGAGGAAAGAGCAGCTGTCACCAACGAGAAAATCCTGAAGGAACTGGTCCAGAAGCTCTTCATGTGGGACGAGCTGTATGAATTGGCAATCGCTCTACCCCAAGCCGACTCACTCCTGACAGCCGCCGACAGCTTACAGCAGGCGACAACCTGCCGGGCCGTACGGGTCTCGCTCCAGGCCCAGCTGCTCAGGCAGGTCGTGCCGCCTGAGGATTCACTGCGGCAGTTCCTCGCCGATCACCACGTACGCTATACCACTCCCGCGTTGGCAAACCTGGAAGAGATCGTGGTGCGAGACTCAGCCCTGGCTCTATCTCTCAGAGATTCGCTCCTGACAGGAAACTTTGACTTTGCCCCCCTGGCCCGTCGCCACACACAGCGCGAATGGGCCCGGATCACGGGCGGCAGGCTGGGCTGGGTGCCGTTAAGGATTTATGGGCCAGCTGGGGCGGCATTAGTGAAAGCAGCTACGAAGAATCCCAACCAACTGGTCGGCCCCTTACAGGTGGGCGATTATTATATCCTGGCGCAGCTTAAGGGCTACCGGGTGGAGAAGATGCCTTCTTTTGAGACTCTCCAGCCGCGCCTTCGCCAGCACTGGATCACAGCCAATCGGCCTCGGCTCCTGCGGGAAGCGATACAGCGGTTTCAAACCACGATCTACCCTACCGTCATCGATTCCAGTCTTGTCAGCCGACTCGAAATCGACGTAGGGGGGCTAGGCGTACTTCCAGCCGTGCCGGACTCACTACAATCCTACCCCGCTCCGACAGACACCGTCGGCGCTGCCCAACAAACCACTCCCCCAGCGCGCCCGGATTCTTCTCAGAGTGATCTTACCCCCGCCGATCCCGAATAGAGTCACACGCTACCCTATCCTGCTGATACCTGCTGAATACTGGGTGTGATGCCCCACCGGACAATGCCACTGAGTATCTGCCGATCAACCTCCTTATCAGCACCCATTTTTTCCCAGGTGCCAAATACCTGCCCAGCGATAGGCGCCGCTCGGGACCAGAACATGCTTTTACAGGGTAACCCTGATCTTATAGATCAGGACCACCTCTTCCCCGGCAGGAACCTTCACAGTGAACTTGGCGGTAAAGGCATCCTCTTTAACATAGTCATGGGACTTTTCTCTTATCTGCCACTCCCCGGGAAAATGGGCAAGCACCTCGATGGCCACGTCCTCCTCCTGCTTCCGATTACGCAGACTCACTTCAAAGGTACTCTCGTGGCGCCGCGTCCAGCGGTCACTGAGATCCTTATATTCGGTCTGCTTAACTTCACATACCAAATCAAACGCTGTGCCAAGGGTAACCTTCACTTCCTCATCGCGCGGGGTATGTGCGATGCGGTCCTCACCGGCGAACTGAAGCGTGCCAGCCTGGTCCTCACTGTAGATCCTGATAATGCCGCCCGGGAGAGGTTCGCCAAGATGGTTGGCCTGAGTGTTGGCAAACCTCAACCGCACATTCACCGGCAGCTCATTTTCCCCTGGCACGTTACCTGTGCCGAAGTGAGAGGGGATGTCCACCGAATAGTGCCGCTCAAGAACGATCCCCGACCGACTCAGGAGCTCCACCTGCTTCTGCTGGTTCTGCTTCAAGGTCGTCTTCCACGGGATGGTGTAGAGATGGTACTCCATAAAGGCTTCTTCGCGGACCTCCATCTCAGCAGCCTCCATGGCAAGAGTTTTCTTCGCAAGCCGCGGCCGCACTTCTGGCATGACGCGGTGCACGTCACCCGCCACAAGTTTGACGGAGGCCTCCGGATAGGCAATGCCGCTCTGGTTATTCAGGGTGATCCAACCGGTAAGATCACCCGCAGTCGCATCCTGGTTCACCTTCAGCACGTAATCGGCCTTCCATACCAGGCCCCCGGAAAGGTAACTCACCTGAACGGTATGCTGCCCCTTCTCGCCTTCCACCAGCCAGCGCAAACTGGGCCGGGCCACCAGTTCCGCCGGTACTTCCGACAGAATCACGTGGCCGGGATGCTTGATATGAATTTCCTTACCTACCTGATACAGCGGACCCTCGTTGAGGGACAGCAGCGTGGCCGTCTGCCGGTCAACCACCTTGTTGTCGCTGTCGTAGGTGACCAGCCTAACCGACTTGCCGACATACTTAGCAAGCAAGGTGGAGGGCGAGAGGAGGTCGTACTCGTAATTCTGCTCCAGCACGACCCACTCCCGCTGAGGCGTGAGGCTCACTGGCAGAACGGTCTCCGCCTGCACCCTGGCCGCCACGTCCTCCAGCAGGACTTCCAACCGGCCACCTTTAGCCAGCTCAAAGGTGCGCGTGTCTTTCACCAGACCGATGTTGCTGCTATAGATGGTAACCTCCAGGCCGGTACGAGTATCGGCGCCAATAGTGAGCTGGGATTGACCCCACAACACCGATATCAATAAAAGCGCCGGAAACCACTTGAACAAATCTTTCATTGGAAACTCCTTGTCAACTCCTATATTGTAGGTGCACGGCAGGCACTCTACAAGGTTTTCTTAGGCCGGACTGTTATAGATTTCCCGTTCAGCAGAGTATGGAAATAGAGATGGAAACATGCCAGGCCAAAATGTCGCATCTGGCTGCCGAAATGACATCTCGGGCCGCGGATCAATGCCACTTCTCCGACAGAAATGTGCCGATTGCTATAAGGCACGACCTTTGCGCAAAGCATATCGGATAGCTATGGTCACCCTGAAAGGAATCGTTGAAGCACCATGGACTTGAACCGCCTGACACAGAAATCCCAGGAAGCCTTGATGGCAGCCCAGAGCCTGGCCGCTCGCCACGGCCATGTAGAAGTGGACGTGCTGCAGCTGCTGGCGGCCCTGCTAGAGCAGGAAGGGAGTCTGACTGCCCGCCTGCTCCGCAAAATGGACGTATCACTGGACCAATTCACAGCCGACCTGGATCGGGAGCTGAGCCGTTTACCTCGACAGACCGGCTCCGGCGGCGAAATGGGAAAGATTTACGTCACGCCACGGCTTAACAGCTTGCTGGTAAAAGCCGAAGACGAAGCCAAGCGGCTGAATGACGCCTATGTATCGGTAGAGCATCTGATACTGGCTATGCTGGATGAACCTAAGTCCTCACCGATCGGGAAGCTCTTTGCCCAATACGATCTTTCCAGAGACCGCTTCCTGCAGGCCCTTTCCAGCATTCGGGGCAAGCAGCGGGTGGAGGGCACCAATCCTGAAGCCACCTATGATGTGTTGGAGCGCTATGGCCGGGACCTGGTAAAGGAGGCCCGCTCAGGTAAGACCGATCCCATCACCGGGCGGGACAACGAGATCCGGCGGGTGGTGCGGATTCTTTCCCGCAAGACTAAGAATAATCCGGTGCTCATAGGTGAGCCGGGCGTAGGCAAGACGGCTATCGTGGAGGGGCTGGCCCAGCGTATCGTCAAGGGGGACGTACCGGACAGCCTCAAGAACAAGACCATCTTCGCCCTTGATATGGGCGCCCTGGTTGCCGGGGCCAAGTACCGGGGAGAATTCGAGGAGCGGCTTAAGGCCGTCTTGAAGGAGATCAAGGAGTCGGAAGGGCGCATCCTCCTGTTTATTGATGAGCTCCACACCATTGTGGGTGCTGGCCGGGCTGAGGGCGCCATGGACGCCGGCAACATGCTCAAACCCCTGCTGGCACGGGGAGAGCTCCACTGCATCGGTGCCACTACCCTGGACGAATACCGCGAGCATATTGAAAAGGACGCCGCCCTGGAACGCCGTTTCCAACCCGTCCTGGTGGACCAGCCCGGCGTGGATGATACCATCTCCATCCTCCGCGGACTGAAGGAGCGTTACGAGGTCTATCACGGCGTGAAGATCCACGACAACGCGCTGGTGGCCGCCGCGGTACTCTCCCACCGCTACATCTCCGACCGCTACCTGCCTGACAAGGCTATTGACCTCGTGGATGAGGCCGGCGCCATGGTGCGCACCGAGATCGACTCTATGCCCACCGAGCTGGATGAAGTCACCCGGAGGGTCA
>JBGVTM010000377.1 GCA_041862535.1 Candidatus Neomarinimicrobiota bacterium
TTCACCTGCTCAATGTTGTTCGCCACGAAGAGCGAACCAGCCGGATTGCGACCTGTAGCCACCTACTCCATCGTAGCCCGGGATCCGGCCACCGGGCAACTGGGAGTGGCCGTACAATCGCACTGGTTCTCGGTGGGTTCTTTGGTGACCTGGGCCCGTGCTGGTGTGGGGGCTGTAGCAACCCAGTCCTTCGTGCTGGTCGATTATGGCCCCAATGGACTGGCGCTCATGGAAAGCGGCTCCACAGCCCCTGAGGCCCTGACCCGGCTCATTGCTGCAGATGAGGGCCGGGATGTGCGGCAGGTAGCCATGATTGATGCTGCCGGGAATGTGACCGCCCATACCGGCAAGCGGTGCATCGCAGCCGCCGGTCACTATATAGGAGACCATTTTTCCGTCCAGGCCAATCTCATGCTCAGCGAAGAGGTCTGGCCCTGCATGGCCGCAGCCTTTGAAACGACCACCGGGGATCTGGCTGCCCGCATGCTGGCCGCCCTGGAAGCTGCCGAGTCAGTCGGCGGCGATATCCGCGGTCGCCAGTCGGCAGCCATCCTCATCGTTTCCGGTGAAAATCAAGCGGAACCGTGGCAGGGTGTCGTTATGGAACTCCGGGTAGAGGATCACCCCGATCCCATCGGCGAGCTGCGGCGACTGGTCAAGGTGCACCGGGCTTATGAACACATGAACGCCGGCGACCTGGCGATAGAGCACGGCGACAATGAAGGTGCCCTGCGCGAATACGGCGCCGCCGAAGAACTGTTCCCCGATAACCTGGAAATGAAGTTCTGGCACGCGGTGGCGCTGGTCAATATGGGCCGGCTGGAAGAATCCTACCCGCTGTTCAGAACTATTTTCCGTCGGGATAAGAACTGGCGCAGCCTGCTGCCCCGACTGGTGCCCAGCGACCTCATTGAGCAGCAGGCCGTGGAAAAGGTTCTTAAGCAGGTGAAATAAGTCTAGCTGCCATCTAGTCTAGCTGCCGCTCGGCAAAGGTCTGGATCCCCTCCCAGACATGCTTCGGGTCGATGTGCGACTCGGCCACGATCTCCTCCACCGAGCCACCCGTGCGCCAGCGATTGTCCCAGTCCGGGGTCAGGGCGAAAGCCCGCAAGCGTCGGTTGCCCACCCAGTTGGACATCAGCCGGTAAGCCTGATTGGAAATTATCATGCTGTTGTCCCAGTCCCACGAGGAAAGGATCTTTTCCTGATAGGATTTGCTTTGAAGCACGAAGAGGCCGTAACTGATGGCGGCCACAATCTTCACATTGGGACCCTCCTCCTTGATCCGGGACAGGAGTGACAGCACACTGTTGGTGGCGCTGGTCCCCCGCACGATAAGCGTACCCACCTTAGGCTGCTCAGGATCGTAGTCTTTCATGATATAGGCCCCTTTGGCCGCCTCCAGGTGCGAAGGTATGCCCAGGGCTTCCCGGTCAGGGATAAAAATAGGAGGTCGCGTGAGGTGCAGGGCGATGATCGGCACCTCGGTCGTGAGGGCCGCCCCTAATACAGGGGCCACTTCGTTGTGCTCCCACGGATGCAGGCTGATTATCTGCCCATCGGGGAACAGCTGGGTAACACCCGGGGCAAAGATGCCGAAGTGGGTGCGGCTGTCTTCAGCGGTTTCAGGACCCGAATGGCCCGCAATCCACAGCAGGCGCCCTACCCTCAGATCGGAATCCTGGGCCAACTGGCTGAATAAACGCATGGGACCATACTTGAGGTAGGAAAAGGAGCCATACGTGCTACAGGTCCCATTAAAACCCTCGAAGTCCTCATAGGGATTCTTGGAAAAGTTGACGGTAGCCATGCCTGCCAGCAAACCTGCGTTGGTGAACTCGGTGATGGCTTGCGGTAGCAGCGCGCCCCGGGTGTGGGTGTCCCGGTGATACCACCCGAAGCCTTCAAAATCACCCCAATTCTTCGCGAAGCCGGAAATGTTGGTGGAGTCAGCCAGATCGGCGGAGGCCGCTATGAAAATAGGCACCCCGCAGCGTTCATGACTGAGCTTATTGATCCAGGCACCAAATTTGCCCAGGGCGGCCCGGTTGGGCGCCTTTTGTCCCGGCGCAACAAAAAGCTCCGGCGGATACTCCTCAACTTTCTTTAGCGCCTGCTTGGGTAGCTTGAATCTGGCCCCCGGAACGTAGTCTTCAAGCTCCTCCGGTACCGACTCACCCAATTCGACCAACCTCTCAGCCAGAAAATCCACCAGCTCCTGATTGTCCCGCATCACCGAAACGACTTTGCTCAGATGACTGGCGGTCTCCTCGCGGAATTGGCGATCACTAAAAGGACGCTGCTCTCCAAAATTCTCAAAGGTCACCCCGTACTTGTTGGCAAACTCCCTCCGACCCGCCCAGAAGAGCTCACTGTTGGCTTTATGCGGCACACCGTGTGATTTGTTGTCATAGACGCCGTACCCCCGACCCTTTCGGTTCCTGGTCCAGATCAGCTTGGGCTTGTCTTCACCGTTGGGGCTGTTAAGCAAGATGAAGGCCTTGGTGACCTCCACCCAATTCTCCCCCTGTTCCGTACCCACGACATGGAATCCGTAGGGCTGGAACCAGTCCACCGGGGTGCCTTTTATGACCGAGGAGAAGGGCCGGTCGTCAATACCGAAATCGTTCCAATCCAACACGTAGATCAGGTTTGTTAATCCCAGCCCATAGGCGGTATTCTTGGTCTCATGGGTAGCACCGGTGGAGAGCCCCCCCTCGCCTTCAAAGGCCCAGACCCTGACCTCCGGCACACCGGCCAATTTATAGGCCAGAGCCATACCGGCCGCAGAGGGCTGGCCATGACCGCTGGGCCCGGTGTTATACTTCAAAAACAGGGTCTTGCCACCCATCTCAGCATGGCCGGGCAGTCCCCCATTGCGCCGCAGAGTGAGCAAATCCTCCCAAACTAGGGCCCGCCGTTCGAAATCCCGCACCAGGTACTTGGGATTGTTGGTCTGTTCATACTTGATGCGCAGGGCCTCGTTATACACCGCCAGCATGGCATAGATGAGCGGAACGGTATGCCCGCCCACCAGAACGAAGCGGTCAGCAAAACGCTTGCTGGGATCGCGAATATCCCAGCGCATGGACCCTGAAAGAGTATTAACGATAAGCATATGAACCTTCGAGCGGGAGCCGCCGGGATGGCCGCTCTGCCGGTAGTTGAGCATGATGTCAATGAACTGATCTATGAGATCCTTGATAATCTCATAATACCCAAACTCCTGCTTCAATTGGATAAGGGGGTATGGTGTCGGCGGCCTCATGATGGGATCACTCCTAAATAAATGGGGGGCCCGTGAATGGGCTATGATGTTATTTCGGTCTGAAAATCCTTTTGAGCGCGTATGGATTGGGATATTGGCCGAAGGTCCCGCCCTATAGGCAAAATCTCGCGCAGAATCTGGCCGGTGTATGAACCCGGAGTTTGCGCCACCTCCTCCGGAGTGCCCTCCGCCACGACATAACCACCATCGTCACCACCTTCCGGACCAAGATCCACAATCCAGTCGGCAGTCTTGATCACGTCCATATTGTGCTCGATGATGACCACGGTATTGCCCTTGTCCACCAGCTGGTTGAGCACCTTCAGGAGCATTTCCACATCAGCAAAGTGGAGCCCGGTGGTAGGCTCGTCCAGAATATAAATGGTTCGGCCGGTGCCGGTGCGCGAAAGCTCCGCCGACAGCTTCACCCGTTGCGCCTCACCACCAGACAGCGTGGTGGCCTGCTGGCCCAACCGTAAATAGCCCAAACCCACATCGCAAAGTGTCTGAAGCTTACGCTCAATAGACGGAATATTCTTGAAAAATTCCAGGGCTTCACCACAAGACATATCCAGCACCTGGGCGATGTTCCGACCCTTGTAGGTCACCTCCAGTGTCTCACGATTATAGCGTTTACCCTTGCATTCCTCGCACCGCACATAGACGTCAGGCAGGAAATGCATCTCAATCTTGATAATGCCATCACCCTGGCAGGCCTCACAGCGACCGCCCTTTACGTTAAAGGAAAATCGCCCCGGCTTGTAGCCCCTGATCTTCGACTCGGGTAACTGGCTGAACAAGTCACGAATATGGGTGAAAACCCCGGTGTATGTGGCCGGATTGGAGCGCGGCGTCCGACCAATGGGTGACTGGTCGATGTCGATAACCTTATCCAGATAAAGTAAACCCTGTATCGCATCATATTTCAGAGGCTTTTTCTTACTGGAAAAAAACTCCCGGCTGAGAACGGGGTAGAGGGTCTCATTGATAAGGGTCGACTTACCCGAGCCGCTCACCCCCGTTACACAGACAAAACGCCCTACGGGAATTTTGACGGTGATATTCTTCAGATTATTGCCGCGGGCCCCTGCCAGGCAAAAGAAGCGGTCAGATTTCGATCGGCGCTTTTTGGGCGCCGGAATTTCCCGCAGACCAGCCAGGTACTGGCCTGTCAGGGAGGCGGGGCTGCGCTTGATATCTTCTGGAATCCCGGTGGCTACCACCCAGCCACCCTCATCCCCGGCTCCGGGACCCAAATCCACCACCCAGTCTGCCGACTCAATCGTCTCCCGGTCATGTTCCACTACCAACACCGTGTTACCCAGGTCCCGCAGCTGGGACAGGGTCCGGATAAGCCGACGGTTATCCCGCATGTGCAGACCAACGGACGGCTCATCAAGGATGTAAAGAACCCCCACCAGCTGACTGCCGACTTGGGTGGCCAGGCGAATGCGCTGGCCCTCTCCACCACTCAGGGTGACAGCGGAGCGCGACAGGGTCAGGTAGTCCAGCCCCACGTTGACCAGGAAACCGAGGCGATCCTTGATCTCCTTGAGCACCTGGGCGGCGATCTCCTGCTGGGTGGCGGTGAGCTCCAGCCGCTGAATGAACTCCTGCAGACCTTTCACCGACAGCTCCACTACGTCCCAGATATTCTTACCGCTGACAGTCACCGCCAGGCTTTCTTTTTTCAGGCGGGCACCGCCGCAGTCGGTGCAGGGATGAATGGACATGAAGTGCTCGATCCACTGGCGAATGCCGGGCGAACGGGTTTGGGCGTACCGCCGCCGCAGGTTATTGATCACCCCTTCAAAGCCCCCGGTGTACTCCCCCTGCCAGCGCGGAGAAGTGTAGCGCATGGTGATCCTGGCCCCGGGATCGGTACCGTAAAGAATGACCCGCTGAACCTCCTCCGGCAAGTACTTCCAGGGAGTGGTGAACTTGAATCCGTAATGCTCGGCCAGGCTCTTGATCATCGAGCTGTACAACCCACCGCGCGGCTGCTCACCAATCGGAACTACCGCTCCCTGGATGATACTCTTATTCTTGTTCGGCACCACCAGGTCCGGGTCAATCTCCATCTGGGTGCCCAGGCCGTCACAGGCAGGGCAGGCGCCGAAGGGCGAGTTGAAGGAAAACATGCGGGGCTCAGGCATCTCGTAGCTGATCTCACAGTCGGGGCAGGAAAGCTGCTCACTGAACAGGTGGTCCTTGCCTTTACCCCGCCCGGATTCGGGTACCTCATTGACTATGACCACTCCCGAGCCCATCTTCACCGCCAGCTCCACCGATTCGGTGAGCCGCTCCTTGATGGCCGGCTTGACCTCCAGGCGGTCCACCACCACTTCTATGTCGTGCTTCTTGTTCTTGTGGAGGATAA
>JBGVTM010000378.1 GCA_041862535.1 Candidatus Neomarinimicrobiota bacterium
ACAACTTCCCTCAAAACTCCCTGTCCACCGGAACGCTTGGTGATATGAACGGCCACCTTCTTAACCAGCGGGTGGGCATTCGGCACACTTACCGGTACCCCCACCCGTTCCATGACCGGTAAGTCCACCAGGCTGTCCCCGATGTAGGCTACTTCGTGGGCCCGCAGATTAAATTTACCCAGTAGTATCTCAAATGGTTCCAGCTTATTCTTGCAGCCTTGATAAACGTCGTCAATTTGGAGCTGCCGGGCCCGAACGGTGGTGGCTTCCGAATGGCGCCCCGAGATTAAAGCCAGGAGAAGCTCAGCCTGTCGAGCCAGGGCTGTGCCCACACCGTCCTCAACGGTGAACCGCTTCAATTCTAAATCATTGGGCCCAATATAGATCGAACCGTCCGTAAGGATACCATCCACATCCATGAATAGCGCCCTCACCTGGCTGATCCGGGCCTGCAGTGGACTAGTCGCGATGATACACCTCCCGATAGGTCTGGCGAAAAGCCAACAGCTCCGTTATCAGGTCCTCAAAGCGGTCAAAGGGCCACTGGGTGGTGGAATCGCTCAAAGCCTGATCCGGCTGGTCGTGTACTTCCAGGAATAAACCGTCACAACCCGCCGCCACCGCCGCCCGGGCTACTACCGGGATATACTCCCGCAACCCACCAGTCCGATCACCCTGGCCGCCAGGTTGCTGGGCCGAATGGGTGGCATCAAATATCACCGGCACTCCCAATTCCTGGATAATCGGGATGGCCCGCATATCGGAAATCAGATTATGATAGCCAAAACTGGTTCCCCGTTCGGTGACGGCAAAGCTTTCACAGCCAGCCTCGCGCAGCTTGTCC
The DNA here is from genome assembly GCA_041862535.1 of Candidatus Neomarinimicrobiota bacterium. NCBI lineage: Bacteria > Pseudomonadati > Fidelibacterota > Fidelibacterota bacterium. Next base: position 845 of record JBGVTM010000378.1, read on the forward strand.
ACCACATTGGCCACCTCCCAGGGGGAAAGGAATTGGCCCTTTTTTACGTTCACCGTCAGGCCGGTTCGGGCGGCGGCGGTGAGCATATCGGTCTGCCGCGACAAAAATGCCGGTATCTGGATCACATCCACTGCCGCCTGGACCTGTGCCGCCTGTTCCGGGGTATGGACATCGGTAAGCACAGGTAAACCGACTTCCTCCTTGATACGCCGGAAAATGGTCAGGGCCGTGTCCAGAGATATCCCCCTGTACGATCTGGGGGATGAGCGGTTGGCCTTGTCGAAACTGCTCTTGAAGATGAGCTGCAGGTCCAGACGCTCCCGGGCCGCAGCCAGCAAGCGGGCCATCTTCAGGACATGCTGCTCCGACTCAATCACGCAGGGCCCCGCAATGACCGGAAAGGTATCACTGGAAAAAGTGTAAGGGCCGAATTTCACTGGCGGTTGTTCCGCTTATAGTTCACCGCCGCCCTGATGAACTCCCTGAACAGGGGATGGGCCCTTACCAGTCGGCTCTTTAGCTCGGGGTGAAACTGGCCCGCCACGAACCAGGGATGATCCGGAATCTCGATGATCTCGACCAGGTCCAATTCCGGATTGGTGCCGCTGCAGATCATCCCCCCTTCCTCCAGGCGTTTCCGGTAGGCATTGTTCACCTCATAGCGGTGTCGGTGGCGCTCGCTGATGTGGCGGGAGCGATATGCCGCATAGGTCTTGGTGCCCGTCTTGATCTCACACGCATAGGCCCCGAGGCGCATGGTACCGCCCTTCTGCTCGATCCCCTGCTGACTATCCATGAGGTCTACCACCGGGTGGAGGGTGTCGGCATCAAACTCGGTGCTGTTGGCGCCTTGCAGGCCACACACGTGGCGGGCAAAATCGATAACCGCACACTGAAGCCCCAGGCAGATTCCCAGGAAAGGTACCTTATTTTCCCTGGCATAGCGCGCCGAAAGGATTTTACCCTCGATACCGCGCTCGCCGAATCCGCCCGGAATGAGAATACCGTCAACCCCTTTCAGTGCCGCCGCCAGATTCGACTTCTTCTCCAACATCTCGGTATCAACCCACTTGACTTTCACCCGCGCATCGTTCTCTACTCCCGCATGAATGAAAGCCTCGAGGATGCTCTTGTAAGCATCAGGTAAGGCATTGTATTTACCGGACATGGCGATAGTGACTTCCTGGCTGGGCCGCCTGTAGTGGGTCATGAAGTCCTGGAGAACCGAAGAGGATTCATCCGCAACCTTCAATCCGAGCTGCCAGGCCACCTCCCGGTCTAGACCCTGCTCCTGGAGCACCAGGGGAATCTCGTAGATGCTCTCCACGTCTGGAGATTCGAACACATGTTCGGGGAGCACGTTAGAAAACAGGGCGATCTTGGCGCGCACGTCCTTGGTGAGATGGTGATCTTCCATCGTACGGCAGACCACAATATCAGGCTGCAGACCGATCTCCCGCAGGCGCTGGACGCTGTGCTGAGTGGGTTTTGTCTTGAGCTCCTTGCTCTTTTCAATAAAGGGCACCAGTGTCAGGTGCATGATAAGATAGTTTTCTCGGCCCACTTCCAGACACAGCTGCCGGATAGCCTCCAGAAAGGGTTGACCCTCGATGTCGCCCACGGTACCACCGACCTCGCTGATAATCAGCTCGTATTTACGGCGGGGATTCACCTGCTTGATGCGCCGCTTGATCTCATCGGTGATGTGGGGAATCACCTGGATGGTTTGCCCCAGATAGTCGCCCCGGCGCTCCCGGTTCAAGACCTCCCAGTATACCTGGCCGGTGGTGGTATTGTTCAGCAGGGACATGTCGACATCGATGAAGCGCTCGTAGTGCCCCAGGTCCAGGTCCGTCTCAGAGCCGTCGTCCAGGACGAAGACCTCGCCGTGCTGGAAAGGACTCATCGTGCCCGGATCTATATTCAGGTAGGGATCCAGCTTCTGGATGGTGACCTTCACCCCCCGGGATTTGAGCAAGTAACCCAGGGAGGCCGAAAGAATCCCCTTCCCCAGGCCGGAGATAACCCCGCCCAGGATGAAGACGTATTTAACCGCTGGTCGCCCCTTACTCATGCCAGGCGGCTACAACACGTTCAAGGTCCTCGGGGGTGTCCACCGCCACAGCCGAATAGTCCACGGCAACCAGCCCGATCAAGGTACCCATATCCAGAGCCCGCAACTGCTCCAGGCGCTGCTCCCGCTCCCGGAGACTGGGCGGCTGGGCGCTAAGTTGAAGCAGAAAGCCCCGGCGATAGGCATATAGACCCACGTGCCGCAATTGATCACCCGCCGGGGGCACGGCGGGCAAATTCCGGTAAAAACCTACTGCCAGGCTGTTCTTCCCGATCACCTTCACAACGTTCGGATTCACAAGGTCATCGGGAGTCAGGATTGTCGATCCCACGGTGCCCATCGCCAGGTGGGGATTAGCCTGCATGTGGGCCACCAGCTGATCTACCACGCCGGCTTCCAGCTGGGGTTCATCCCCCTGAATGTTGACGATCAGTTCCGCGTCCAGGTCCTGGGCCACTTCGGCCACTCGATCAGTGCCGCTGACATGCTGGGACCCGGTCAGCACTACCCTGTCACCCAGATTGATGCAGGTCTCCGCCACCAGGGGGGAATCGGTGGCGATGATCACTTCATCTAGGGTGGCGCACTCCAAGGCTCGGCGATATACCTGGTGCACCATGGGATAATCGTGGATGGGGGCGAGGACTTTGCCAGGAAACCGGGTTGAAGCGTATCGGGCGGGGATGATGCCAATAACCGTCATTGATCGGTCTTGATGACCTGGGGGACCACGAAGAACTCGCCATCGGTGGCCCGTTTCTCGGGAGGACCGGCTTCTGTCAGCGGTGCGTTGGACAGCACCTTGTCCCGGGGCAGCGATTCTACAGGCTCGTCTTCGCGGGACACATTCACCAGATCGAGTACATGGGACAGCGGCTCCACAGCTGCCAGGTCCAGAGTCTCCAGCTTCTGCACGTGCTCCAGAATGGCGTTAATCTGCTGGGTATATACATCGCACTTATCTTCATCCAGGCGCAGCTTGGCCAGGCGTGCGATCTTTAAGAGCTCCTCCCTCGAAACGGTCTGCTTGGTGGACATTTTTAGACTGTTTACAATAATCGTGCCATAACAAGTTACGAGGGGCTAAAAAGGAATACAAGGGGATTGGGGCGCCGGTTGCGACGCCGGGAGGGAACGGCTACTCGTACCGCAGCGCTTCGATGGGATCCAGCTTGGAGGCCTTGTTGGCGGGATACAGGCCGAAAAAGATGCCGATGGCCGAACAGTAGCCCAGAGCCGCTATCGCCGCCCAGGGGGGAACACGGGCCGGCATGTCAAAGACCGGTGCGAGGGTCAGGGCCGTCACTGCCCCCAGAATAATGCCCACTATGGCGCCGAACTCCGATAGCAGCACCGCCTCGATCAGGAATTGGATCAGGATATCCCGCCGCCGGGCCCCGACCGCCTTGCGAGTGCCGATCTCTCTGGTGCGCTCCATTACCGATACCAGCATGATGTTCATTATTCCGATGCCGGCCACCAGCAGCGATATGCCGGCGATCCCTATCGCTGCTATCCGAATATATAGCGTGAAGTCCAGCATGGTGCTCATGATGGACTCGGCCGTCAGCACCTCGAAGTCGTTTTCTTCGCCCAACGGCACCTTGCGCCGCACCCGCATCAGGGCTACGGTCTCATCGATGGCCTGATCGATACTCTGAGTATCCCAGGCCCGCAGGAACAGGCCCGTGGAAGACATGCTGCGTCGGCTGGTGGCGTATAGCTTCTTGTAGGCCGTAATCGGGATGATGACCACGTTATCGGACGACTCACCGAAGGAACTGGGAGCCTGATTCAGGACTCCGATTACCTGGAAACCCTGGTTGCCCACCAGAATTCGCCGATCAATAGGGTCCTCGTAAAGGAACAGTTCCGCGGCCACATCCCTCCCCAGGATGGCCACCTGACGGGTGCGGGTGATATCGCCTTCAGTGAGGAATCTACCGTCGCCAAGCTCCGTGGCGCTAATCAGCAGGTACTCGGACATGGTGCCCACAATCTGCACGGTCGGCGCCGTTTTCTTATCCCGGTATTTGATCGTCTCGCCCCTCCGGCTGACCACGGCGGTGGCGGCGCGAATATTGGATGCTGTGCTCTGGAGGAAAAGGGCATCCTCGTACGTGAGGTCCTTACGCCGCGCATAGTGCATCCAGTTGTGGCCCACCACTACCGGCGGGAATTTCTGCACGACAAACGATTCGGAGCCCAGTGCACTCAGCTCCTCCTCCATAGCCCGATCGAAGCCCTCCACCACGCCCTGCATGCTGGTGATTGCCCATACTCCAATAACCACACCCAAAAGCGTCAGGCTGGAGCGGAGCTTGTGACTCAGGATGGAGCGAACCGCAATCTGAAAGAATTCCAGCATTATTCGAACCGCAATGCTTCAATGGGATCCAGTTTGGCGGCCTTGGTTGCCGGCCACAGCCCGAAGACCAACCCCACTACGACCACCACGCCAATCCCCAGGCCACCCCAGGCGGGCGGGATCCTTGCCATCAGGGGCGTAGCCCGCTCGATGATGATAGCCGCTCCCGATGCCAGTAAAAAACCTACTATGACCCCCAATGCCGAAACCGTCATACTCTCCACCAGGAACTGCCAGCGGATCGTACTCCGCCTGGCTCCCAAACTCTTGCGTATGCCAATCTCCATGGTACGCTCAGTGACGGTCACCAGCATAATATTCATGACCCCCACGCCGCCAACGATCAGGGCGATGCTCCCGATGCCGATGGCCACCATCCACAGCATGCGGGTGGCATTGTCATACAATTCCTGCAACGTGCTTTGCTGGTTAATGGCAAAATCGTTTTCCTCATCAGGGCGGAGCTTGCGGTAGCGCCGCATGATTCCTTCAACCTCTTCCCGGGCTTCGTTCACCAGATCGGGCTGGGCGGCCTTAAGAGCAATCGAGACGTTCCGCCAGCGACGACCGAACATCTTCAGCAGGGTCTCGGCCGGGACATAGACCATGTTGTCCGGATCATGTCCCATCGACTGCCCCTGCTCCTCCAGAACCCCGATCACCAGAAACCGCCGCCCGTTGATGGTTATACGCTTACCAAGAGGATCGCTGGTCGGGAACAGGTTCTCCCGCACTCCGTCGCCGATGACCGCCACTGCCTTCCGGCGTTGGGTATCTACGGTGGAGAGAAAACGACCGTCCACCACCTCGGTGCCGCTGATCACCGCCATGTCGGCATGCACACCCATCACCGCCACTCCCTCCAGGTTCTTATCGGCATATTTCAGTGTACCCCTCTGGCTGAGGCGGGGGCTGACGTGACTGACGTATTCCGACCGCTGCGCAATATACTCTACCGCATCCAGTCCGATGTTGCGCCGCTGGCGGGAACGGAGCCATTCCTCATGGCCCTGGAACCAGGCCCGCTTGTCCACGTACAGCACATCGGAACCCAGGCTGGAAATCTGCTCAGCGAAGGTAGCGTTGAGCCCCTCAATAATGGCCATAACCACCCCGACCGTGAAGATACCAATGGCAATGCCCAGGGTGGTCAGCAGGGCCCGAAACTTGTGAGCCCATAATGCGGCCCCGGCTACGCGCAGAATCTCAATCATGCGGCAACGTTCTGGCCGTTGATCGTCAGCTCGTCACTGGCGATCTGACCATCCAGTAAATGAATGACCCGATGAGCATGATCGGCGATGTGAGCCTCGTGGGTGACGAG
>JBGVTM010000379.1 GCA_041862535.1 Candidatus Neomarinimicrobiota bacterium
CAGCAAGGATGCCAGGCAGTTCACCCTTACCGCCGGCTGGCTGTATACTTCACCGTGGATTCTCTTCTTCAGGGTGAAGGTTGGTCTTCAATACGAGGAGGGTGTAAATATCAGAGGAGTGGGGAAGTACTCTACGTCGGAACAGGAAGATGGACGATTTGATGTGATTGGCCGCACTCCAACCCGATTATACACTGGCATAACAGTCGAAATGAGGCGCTGGCTGTCGCTTGTGGCTGGCTACAACCGGGTAAAGTGGAAGGAAGTCCGTGATGACGTGAAGGATCAGGACGAGTATGCACTTAACCTGAGAGTGCGGTGGTCCACCTCATTGATGACTACATTTGGCGTATTCTCAACAGATATGAAGCATGCACTGGATTATTTTAATTTACCGGAAAATGCATTTAAAGCCACCTATCTGGTAGTGGGACTCAGGAAACATATTGGTTCGCTTTCCCTGGAGGCCGCGGTCGCCGACAGTCACCACAATTCAGGAGCATGGCGGGAGCAGACCATACTGAAGTTGGGCATCGGTGTTAGTCTATAATAGTCAGATGGGGCAGTGGATGTTGGGCGCTACCTTACAGATCGGGAAATCGCTTAGATGGCAGTGCCAGAAAGTGCTGAGGCGATCAAGATGGTGCTGGTGAAGTAGCGAAAAGCAGTAACTGGGAACATATAACTGCAAAGCCCTGGTTACCCACCGGGGCTTTCTTGTGTGACCCGGGGGTAATTCCCGCTTTCAGCGGGACTTAAGCCCGCCTCAGGCGGAGCGAATCCCCTGACCAGCGGATTATCCCGAAGGGATCCCTGCAGGAAAAGTCCGCTGGGCGCCGAGGAGAAATTTGCGTAGTGTGCGATATATTACAGCAAGCTTGAGCGCTGTATAGATATCTACTAGCCTGAAATCAATTGCAAATGATAACATCAAAGATGAAATATGGGCGGGCTGTGAAATACAAAAGCATCATCGTAACCAGAAGAGGTGGCCCGGAAGTTCTCGAGATAATAGAGCATGACCTGCGCCGGCCATCAGCCGGGGAGGCACGGATCAGGATTCTCGCCACGGGTGTATGCCAGGATGATATTGCCGCCCGTCTTGGCAACCGGCCTTTTCTGCCTAAGCTACCGTTCGTGCCGGGTTATTCCATCCTTGGAGTCGTGGATGCCATCGGCGAAGGTGTCACCAACGTCGGCGTGGGTGACCGAGCCGCCGCTTTGACGAATTTCGGGGGGTATGCCGAGTATATCTATTGGGAAGCGGGAACGCTGGTTCACGTTCCCACTGCCTTGGACCCGGCCGAAGCTGTAACACTCATCCTGAACTATCTGGTTGCGTACCAGGCGCTGCATCGGTCGGCACAGGTCGAGCCTACCGATAAGATACTCATTATCGGTGCCAGTGGTGGTGTGGGAACCGCCTTTCTGCAGCTGGGCAAGCTGGCTGACCTCACCATATACGGGATAGCCTCGCGCAGCAAACACCGCGCACTGACCGAATACGGAGCGACGCCGATTGACTACCACACGCAGGATTTTGTCGATGTGCTCCGGCAGGCGGAGCCTAATGGCCTCGATTTTGTCTTCAATGGAATGGGGGAGGAATATCTCAAGCGTGGTTTGGCGGTGCTGCGGCGTGGCGGCACGTTGGTGCATTACGGTGCCCCGCAGAGTATCTCACGCTTTTTGCTGCTTTTGGCCGAGTTCGCTTTATTCAGCTTACTGCCGAATGGAAAGGTGCTTAAGGGATACGGAACGCATCGAGTACCTCATCGGCTGCTCATGGAAGATTGGGCGATACTCTTCCAGCTACTGGAAGAAGGCAAAATAAAGCCCATCATTAGTGCAAAGTTCCCCATCTTGGAGGCAGCCCGGGCCAATGAACTGCTGGAAAGGGGTCAGGTCATCGGGAATGTCGTTTTGTTGGCGCCCGAATTGTTGTAGGTTCCTCTGAGTATGATCCAGGGAGTAGAAATGAGCACTACATTGTTTCGTATTACAGGCGTGGGACTGTTTTTCCTCTGCATCTTTCTTTCCGGTTTCTGGCTGAGCCATTCCGGAAAGCCATATAGTTCGATGATCCTGAACATTCATAAATTGATTGCACTAGCGGCGGTCGTCTTCCTAGTTATAACCGTCTACCGGATCAACCAGACGGCAAAGCTGAGCCCGACCGAATTCATCGCCAGCGTTGTTACCGGCCTGCTTTTTCTCGTCACCATCATTTCAGGCGGTCTAGCGAGCCTCCCCCGAACCATGCCAACAGCACTCCTGATCCTGCATCATCTCCTGCCCTACTTTACGGTTCTCTCCACCGCCGTGACTCTGTATCTGCTGGTTAGCGGCAAGTAGCAGAAAGCCCTCCAATCCCATCGGAAATGGGGGCTTAGAAGACGTGACCCGGGGGGAATCCCCCGAAGGGGTCCCTCCGGGAGAACCCCCGACCAGCGGATCGTATTTTGGTGGTAGGGGTGTACAGGGGGAATGAGTCTGTGACCCCGGGGGGAAATTCCCGCTTCCTGCGTGACAAATCCCGCCTTAGGCGGGGCGAACCCCCGACCAACGGATCGCATTTTAGTGGTATAGGCGTACCGTGGGAAGGAGTCTGTGACCCGGGGGGGAATCGAACCCCCGACCAACGGATTAAAAGTCCGCTGCTCTACCGACTGAGCTACCGAGTCGGTTGGTGCGCCACGAAGGACTCGAACCTTCAACCAACGGATTAAGAGTCCGCTGCTCTACCATTTGAGCTAGTGGCGCCGTTCAGTCGGCGGGCAAAGTTACCAACATCACTAAGTTAATGCAAAAGGCCCCGGATGAATGGGGCTTTTACTTTTTCTTGTTGCTAATTGTCAGTTCATCCTTCGACGGACTCAGGATGACCTTCGGTCACTTCAGCAGCACCCTTCGGCAAGGCATCGGCGTGAGCTCAGCCAAGCGCTCAGGGCAAGCCTACTTCAACAAGAGCATTTTGATGGACTTGATATAATACGGCGTTCTCATCCTGGCAAAATAAATGCCTCCAGGCAGCTCTCCGCCGTTGTTGGATCTTCCTCGCCACACGATCTTGTAGCTGCCCGGAGCCGCATCAGCATCGACCAGCCGACAAACCTCTCTTCCCAGCGCATCATAAACCGTGATATTCACTGTGGTTGCCTCAGGGAGGTCGAAACGGAGAATAGTACCGGCATTAAAGGGATTCGGGTAATTCGAATGCAGAGCAAATGCCGTCGGTACGACATTGTTCTCCAATACCGGATTGCGACTCAAGTCGATGGTAAAGCTGAGAGGACCATTATTGGCCCAAATCGTGTCTTGCCCATCGGTGGCCCTGACATTCCATTTCCAGGTAATGAGCCCTGAACTGGGGATTTTCCCGGCTGACTTGATTTTTTCAAACACGTAAGAATTGGATAGTGCTAAGGATGGGTCAATAATAGTAGTGTCAATTGACACAGGTTTCAGCAATTCATCGGTTACTCGTAAGAGGTACTCTATTCCGTCGTTGTCGTAATCTTCAGCCGTTTCCCATATGAAAACGAGGGCACTATCCGGATGTTGAGCATTGATAGGGACCGTTGAATTGGGCGGGGGTTCCAGCAGGGCAAAAGCCCCCGGTGGATCGGGCACGGCTATTACTGTGCACCGGAAGGTGTCGCTGTCGGCAGCAAGGCCGTCAGTTACCGTAACAGCTATTCTCGCTTCACCATTCCAGTTCTCGGTCGGGGTTATAGTCAGTAAAGTCCCCTCGACGTTGACAACGACATCAGGAGTGTCACTATCGGCGGTGAATGTCAGGATATCCTCATCCAAGTCACTGGCCGCCAGGATTATCTGGCAGGTTTGATCTTCGGAAAAGGAGGTATCGGGGACGTCTGTCAGGATGGGCGGATTATTTGTATAGCTTGAAAGCGCTACCACGGCCGTTCCCTGGGAGGAAAAGATTCCCTCTCCGCTGCTGTAGCCAGGTACTACATATGGGAACTCAACGGCTTCGCTTTCATCCCACAGGCGGTAACTAATGGGATGCCCGGGGGTGAACCCGTCAACCACTTCCGTGGTGGTGGGGTCGTCGGTCGAGGCCACTAGGGACAGATACGGATCGATCGGGCCCATGACCACGCCGGCCCCGACACAGTAGTCGCCATCGAAAATCCCTATCTCGTCACCCGCTGCCAGGTCTAAACCGTCAATCCGGGCGCTGGTCACGTAAATGTTCATTGCCAGATAGGGGTTGCCGGTGTAGACCAGAGAAAAATGGCTGGGCGGGACGATGGTGGCCCCGGAGAGCGCCACCAGGGCCGTACCCTGGGACGAGAAAGTCCCATCACCGCTGGTGTAGGTGGGGGTCACATAAATGACCTCAACTCCTTCGCTTGCATCCCACAGGCGGTAACTGATGGGATGCCCGGGGGTGAACCCGTCAACCATTTCCGTGGTGGTGGGGTCGTCGGTCGAGGCCACCAGGGACAGATAGGGATCGATCGGGCCCATGACCACACCGGCCCCGACACAATAGTCACCATCGAAAATCCCCACCTCGTCACCCGCTG
>JBGVTM010000380.1 GCA_041862535.1 Candidatus Neomarinimicrobiota bacterium
GAGTACCAGCGCATCTGGCAGGCCTTCGCCGTGTTGGTGCCGGTTAAAACCGTGGGGGTCATGGGGGATCAGCGGACCTACGAGCATCTGTTAGCGCTAAGAGCAGTCACCAGTACTGACGGCATGACGGCCGACTGGTACCGGATGCCGTCGGAGATATTAAGTCTGTGCGCCAATCGCATTATTAATGAGGTTCGGGGTATTAACCGGGTGGTATATGACATCAGCTCCAAGCCCCCGAGCACCATTGAGTGGGAATAAAACGCCATTTATATTGCCGTCATGCGGGGTTGCCATGTGGATCAGCCCCGGAACCTGGCCAAAAGCGTGACGGTGGAGTGACATTCTCCCTTTGATCTGCCCACCAGCCACCCATTCCGGTCATTACGACTGTGATAACCAGACAGGCTGGTTCGATTTTGCTCCTTTGCTGGGAGGTGGGTCTGTGCAAGCGGTGCTCAGCCAGCGCAAAGGGGACTATGTTGGTGTGTCTCTGGCGGAGCGCCGTGATATTCTGGCCCGCCAGCGGGGACTCGCGCCCGAGCGAATTGCCGTTCCCCAACAAGTCCACGGTGGCAAGGTGGAGCTGGCTGTTGCCGGCATGGTGCATCCGGATACAGATGGCCTGATCACCAACGATCCCCGCATTGTATTAAGCCTGCAGGTAGCCGATTGCGCGCCGGTATTCTTATATCATCCGCCTACTCGTTTCCGGGGATTGGTGCACGCCGGCTGGCGAGGAGTGACCGTGGGGGTTCTATCAACCGGTGCCGACCTTCTGCAAGCCCGGGGCGTCGATCTGTGTCAGGTCGAGGTAGTTATCGGGCCGACCATCGAAATGGCCTGCTATGAAGTGGGACCTGAGGTTGTAGAGGCGTTTTCCCCGACGACGTGGCAGCCCCATTCCAATGGGCGTTTCACACTGGACCTGGTAGCCGTTGTCCGGGAACAGCTGATAGGGGCGGGCATAGCGGCAGCTAAGATCACCAGCGTGGACGTATGTACCTACTGCGACCCTCGTTGCCATAGCTACCGGAGGGAGGGGGAGCAAGCGGGCCGGATGGTGGCCTTTTATTACGTAAAGCCTTGACATGATCCGATGGAGAGCTTGAATACCCTTTTTCTGGGAATTTTGCAGGGGGCCACGGAGTTTCTCCCCATCAGCAGCTCAGGCCACCTGGTCATTGCCCAAGCCATACTGAAGGTCCAGTCGCCCGGGATGCTGGTTGAGATTGTGCTGCACCTGGGTACTCTTATCAGTGTCCTGATTTACTTTCGGCACGATCTCTGGAGGCTGGTGAGTGGCTTTTTCAGCGTTGGGAGCGCGGGCGTTGAGCCGCGCCGTGAGGTCGGATATCTGCTTCTGGCCACCCTCCCGGCGGCGGTGGTAGCCCTGACGCTGAGCGATGCCATCGAGGCGGCTTTTGAGAATGTGCTTTTCTGCGGGCTGATGCTCCTAGTAACCACGGCGGTCCTGGTCTCAACCCGCTGGGCCGTATTGCGGGAAGGGACAGGGCTGACCTGGATTAGCGCCCTGATTATCGGTGGGGCTCAGGCCATAGCGATTCTGCCCGGCATTTCCCGGTCGGGAATTACCATTGCTGCTGGCTTATGGTTGGGTTTGACGGGTGAGATGGCGGCCCGCTTCGCGTTTCTCCTGGCCATTCCGGCTATTTTGGGCGCCGGGGTGTTTAAACTTTTGGACTTACTTCAGGCACCGTCCCAATCCGGGCCTGGTCTGCTGTGGGGATTTCTGGCAGCGGCCCTGGTGGGCTATTGTGTTATTGCCTGGCTAATGAATATCCTCCGCAAAGGACGGTTACACTTTTTTGCTGGGTATACCCTCCTTATTGCTCTCATGGTTATTTTCTGGCTGTAATCCCCAGCGATCTGGGGGTGATTGCGTGCCGGGTCAACTATTATTAGTATTTTCATAGCATTCAGCAATTGGAGCAGTGGTTATGGGTCCTGTTGCCATCGGGTTTGGGGTCTACCTGCTGGTTATTTTTGCAGTCGGGATCGTCACAGCCCACCTGAATAAGACCTTGCCGGACTTTTTTCTGGCTGGCCGCAGGCTGGGTCCCTGGGTAGTGGCTTTCTCCGAACGGGCCTCGGCGGAAAGCGGATGGATGCTCTTGGGTCTGACCGGGCTGGCTTATGCCACGGGCCTTGGCGATCCTTCCGGCGCCAGGTTGGAGCCTGCCCTCTGGACGGGGATCGGTTGCGTCACAGGGGTGATCTCCGCCTGGCTGCTGGTAGCCCGACGGCTCAGAGAGGAAAGTGAGCGGTTGGGCGCCCTCACAGTACCCCGCTTTTTCGAACTGCGATTTCTGGGTCGGGATCCAATCATCCGATTTGTAGCCACCGGCATTATCGCTTTCTGCTTTACCTTCTATATCGCCGCCCAGCTTGATACAGCCGGCAAGTCACTGGAACAGACTTTCGGCTGGGTCCACTTCTCGGGCGTGTTGGTGGGAGCAGCTGTTATTGTATTTTACACTATTATGGGCGGCTTTTTTGCCGTGGCCTGGACTGATTTTATCCAAGGCTGGATCATGATCACTGCCCTGGTGGTCTTGCCGCTGGCCACGCTGGTCCATCTAGGCGGTGTGGGTGGCATGGCGGACCAGATCAACGCCATTGATCCCCGGCTGCTGACCGCGACCGGAGGGCGCAGCGGCTGGCGGCTGCTGGCTGGCATTCTAGGCGGTTTCGGCGTGGGAATCGGCTATCTGGGTCAGCCCCATCTCATGGCCCGCTATATGAGTATCAGATCTCCAAAGGATATTCGAGTTGCCCGGAGGATAGCCATTACCTGGAGCTTCTTCTCTTACGGTGGGGCGATCTTGATGGGGCTGGTGGCGCTGGCTTATTTTGGTGGCGGCCATTTTGATGATCCGGAGAAGATGATGCCCGAACTGGCTTTGACCATTTTCCCGGCCTGGTTTGCCGGTATTCTTATCTGTGGAGCCCTGGCCGCCTGTATGTCCACCGCTGACTCCCAGTTGCTGGTGACCACCTCTTCCGTGGCTGAGGATGTCTATCATGCTTCCCTGCATCCCGATGCGGACCAGAAGCATCTGGTATTTGTCTCAAGGCTGGTGGCCCTTGTAATCGGCATTCTCGCAATTGCCCTCTCCCAACTTCCCCGGTCCATTTTCGATAAAGTCCTTTTTGCCTGGGGCGGGCTGGGTGCCGCTTTCGGCCCGGCTCTGGTGCTAACCCTGTGGTGGCACAGGACGACCAGGAACGGTGTGCTGATGGGAATGCTGGCTGGCTTCTTCACCGTCATCATCTGGGACAACATTCCCTGGGGTGGCTACCTCTATTCCCTCGTGCCAGGCTTCGTAGTGGCCATGGTTATCAATCTGGTTGTAAGCTCACTTGAGTATCGGAAAAATCAAGTAACTGCAGCTACTGGAAGGGAATAACCTGAGATGCTCACCTATAGCGCTGCTATCCGGCAGGTTACGGCAGGTAGTGTGGCACCAGTATACCTCCTGGCAGGGGGTGATGCGTTCATGGAAGACTTTTTCATCGGTGAAGTGGCAACGCGCTTGCTGCCATCAGGCTCCAAAAAGGTGGTATTTTCTCTGGATGATGACAGTGCCGACGAGGTGTTGGCCGAATTGACGGCCTACTCGCTTTTTCAAGAGCGAGAGGTGATAGTTGTTCGCCAGGCCCAGCGCATTGCCGGCCAGGCCAGGAAAGAGCTACTCACCTATGCCAATAATCCCAATCCCGATAAATGCCTGCTGCTGGTTATAGAGGAATATCAAGCATCCAAGGGGCTACAGAAGGCCTTGGCGAGGTCCATACCGATTGTGGATACACGGGCGCCCTTCCCGGACAAGCTGCGGTCATGGGCCAACTATTACGCCAAGCGGCAGGGCTTTGTCATCCAACCCGAAGCCTTGGATCTGCTCACGGAGCTGGTAGGTGATACTGCCGGGCATGTAGTGAGTGAGCTGGAGAAGATTTTTACTCAGCTGCAAGAAGGTGATGCGGTCACTAAGGAGCTGGTAGCGGCTAATGTAGGTCCGGACAAGGCGTATCAGCTGTGGCATCTTCAGGAAGCGGTTGCCCAGCGGGAGACGAAGCGCTCCTTGAAAATTACCGTCTCGTTGCTGGAGTACGGCACTAATCCCACTCAGATCATAAGCGCCCTGGCAGGCTTATTTAGCCAGCTGCTGTTCATTCAAACCGGCACTACCGCGGATGGGGTGTATACCGGACTGAACAAAGCGGTGACATCGCAGCTTAAAGTCATGCCTGATATTTATACCGCCGGAGAAACAACCCGGATTTTGCGGAAACTCTTGGCCGCAGATGTGAGTTTGAAATCCAGCAATGTGGAACGGAACCAGGTATTGATTGCGCTAGTGGCAGATATTTGCAGGAGTGGGGCTTGATCTCCCATCAGTTCACT
>JBGVTM010000381.1 GCA_041862535.1 Candidatus Neomarinimicrobiota bacterium
CTGGGTTCAGCCATCGGCCTGTCCAAGGACAAGCCGGAAATGCTCATCCGCCTGCCCCAGGTGGGAGCATTAGCCCACCGCGTGACCGAGCTGCAGCCGGACTATTTAGAAGGCGCCGCTTACGAGCTGCTCATGGTCTACGAGGCGAGCCGCCCGGCCATGATGGGTGGATCACTGGCCCTGGCCAAGCACTACTATGAGCAGGCGCTGTCCTACTCCCAGGGCAAGAGCGCCAGCCTATTCGTTAGCTATGGCGAGCATATCTGCGTGCAAGAGCAGGACCGGGAGCAATTCAAAGCCATGATGAACCGGGCTCTGGCGGTTAAGGCCGGCGGTATCACCAACCGCCTAGCCAAGCGCCGAGCCAGGTGGCTCCTCAAGCGGATCGATGACCTTTTTCTGTAGGACGCGTAATCATTTATAAGAGTTGGTGGGCATTGCTCTTGGCGGTGGGTTCCCTGACGGGAGCCTGGCTGCAGGCCGGCACCGGGCCAATAAATATCAAAATAGCTTCCCTAGCGCCGGAGGGCTCGCCCTGGCATCAGGTGCTCCAGGAAATTGCCCAGGACTGGCGAGATATCTCGAATGGACAAGTGCGACTGCAGATCTATCCCGGAGGCGTATTAGGTGATGAGAGCGACATGGTGCGTAAAATGCGCCTTAATCAGGTGCACGCCGCCGCCCTCACAGCCGAAGGGCTCAGTTACATTGACAGGGGGATTTACGGGCTATCGCTGCCACTGCTGGTAAATGACTACGCCGAGCTGGACTGGCTCCGGGCCCAGGTGGAGCCGGAGCTGCGACGCCGATACCAGGAAAAGGGAGTTATCGTGCTCGCATGGGCCGATGTAGGCTGGGTCTACTGGTTCACCCGTCAGCCGGTAAGAACGCCGGATGACCTGCGACAATTGCGCCTATTCACCTGGGCCGGCGATCCCCACTCACCGCGATTATGGAAAACGGCCGGGTTCCAGGCAGTATCGCTCTCAGCCGTAGACGTCCTGCCGGGACTACAGACGGGGCTTATTGATGCCATCGACAGCTCTCCCCTGACGGTGGCCTCTTTCCAATGGTTCGGGATCACCAAGTATATGACCAACTTACGCTGGGCCGCCATGACCGGTGGCCTGATCATCAATCAAACGGCCTGGGATCGCATCCCTAATGGTCTACGACCGGAGCTGCTCGCAGCGGTTGAAATGCGGGCGATGCGTATTAAGAACGAAATTCGCTATATGGATGATGAGGCGGTGGCATTAATGCAAGAGCACGGCCTGGAAGTGGTAGACATTACCACCGAAGAACGGTCTCAATGGCAACGTTTCTATAACCAGTACGGTCATATACTTCGGGGCACCCTGGTAGATAGCACTATGTACGATCGGGTACTGGGGCTCAAGCAGATAATGAACAGCCATAATTTCAGCCTACCATAAACCGGATCGTACTCATCATTAAATCCTCTCTCGCCACAGCTCTGTCGATGATCCGGCGCAAACTGCACGCTCTGGAGGATCTGGCTGTAATCCTTATTCTGACCATTATGGCCGTTCTGCCCATGGCCGAAGTCCTGGCCCGGGAAATTTTCAAGACCAGCATCACCGGGTCGATTGTCATGGTCCAGCACCTGACACTCTGGATCGGCTTTGTGGGTGCCATGTTGGCTTCCCGGGAGGGGCGCTTGCTGTCCCTGACCGGCGAGACCACCTGGCTGAGGGACCGGTGGGGTGAATGGGCCGGAGTCGGATCCGGAATTGCCTCAGTAGGCGTCACATTCGCTCTTCTAGTGGCCAGTTACCATCTCATGTCAGTAGAACGGGCTTTCCCGCGCAGCATCCAGGGGCCGATACAGATATGGATGGCGCAGCTGGTGATGCCGGTGGGATTTGGCATCATGGCATGGCGGCTGCTCACGCGGAGCAGTTCCCAGTGGCGTTACCGGTTGCTGGTGCTGGCAGGCGTTGCTTTGCTGGCCTACTTAGGGATTGGCAGGGAGCTGCAGGGCGGCTGGGCCGTCTACGTGGGATTCGCCGGTCTAATCGCCGCCGTCATCATGGGAGCCCCGATCTTCGTCATTCTGGGCGGTGCAGCCATTTTGCTTTTCTGGAATGAATTGGGCGTCATGGCCGCCATTCCAGCGGAGACGTATCGCATCGTGGTTCATCCCATGTTGCCAACGATTCCCCTATTCACCATGGCTGGCTACTTTTTTGCTGAAAGTGGTGCTTCAAGGCGTTTGGTGCGGGTGTTCCGGGCCTGGTTCGGCTGGATTCCCGGCGGTACACCGCTGGTATCGGTGCTGGTATGTGCTTTCTTTACCTCGTTCACCGGCGGCTCCGGTGTGACGATCCTGGCCCTGGGCGGCCTGCTGTTTCCGATGCTTATCAAAGACCTTTACAGCCGAAAATTCTCCACCGGCCTGTTGACCGCCTCCGGCTCCATAGGACTACTGTTCCCCCCCAGCCTGCCGGTCATTCTTTACGGCATCCGGGCTCAGACCCCCATCGACCGTCTTTTTCTGGCGGGCATATTGCCCGGTTTATTGCTGGTAACCATTGTTTCCACATGGGGCATCAGGCAGGGCATTCTGGGCAAAACCCAGAGGACCCGGTTCCGACTGCGGGAGGCCTGGGAATCGCTGTGGGAGGCGAAGTGGGAGGTACTCACGCCGGTCATTGTCTTAGGAGGTTTATTCGGTGGAGTGGCAACCCTGGTAGAGACAGCTGCTGTCACGGCCGTCTACGCCTTCGCGATCCAGGTCTTTGTTTACCGCGACTTGAAAATAACCAAAGATATTATCCCCACCATGGTCAATTGTGCCACCCTAGTAGGCGGGGTGCTGATTATCCTGGGAGTAGCCATGGGACTGACCAGTTATCTTGTGGATGCTCAGGTGCCCACACGAGCCCTTTACTGGGTCCAGGCCCATATCCACTCCAAGATAGTATTCCTCCTCGCCCTGAACGGTGCCCTTCTCATCGTCGGGGCGCTCATGGACATTTTTTCAGCCATCATCGTGGTGGTGCCGCTCATTGCCCCCATGGGCCAGGCCTTCGGAATCGACCCGGTGCACCTGGGAATTATCTTCCTGGTGAATCTGGAACTGGGCTACCTGACCCCTCCCATTGGGATGAACCTGTTCCTCAGCAGCTACCGCTTTGACTCAACCCTGCCCAGAGTGTACTTGTCCGTAATCCCCTACTTGATCATCCTGGCCATCGGTGTACTGGTCATCACTTACATACCGGCCATAACGCTCACTGTTCCGGCCCTGTTCGGCAAGTAGGGCCGCCTTCAGATTGCCCACGGAGAGCAAATTCCTTATCGCGCCTAAAGGTTGGAGGGATACTAACCGCTGCAGGCATAGGGCCACTCAATAATCAGAGTGGCCTGGGGATGACCAGAAAGGCCGTTACCTGCTGGTAATCTACTTCCTCCCTAAGCAGTCGTTTGGCCAGGACCAGGCCGCGATGAAAGCCATCGTAGATGTAAAACGAACCGTCGGTAGACTGCTCCCGTTCTTCTTGGGTGGAAGGCGCAATGATCAGCATGCCGAACTTATCATAATCGAAGTTCTCATCAAGGTAGAGACTTTTAACGAATAGTTCGGGATCATGCTCATCTAATGGCAGTCCCAGGTCCTGGTTAAGATCCTCAAAGGTCCAGTCACTATAGATCATGCGATTGGCGACATCTTTCAAGGTGCGCGGCTCATCCGGGGGGGTAAGGATTCTGCCGCCTTCGACCTCGGGCCAGATCAGGGCCAGGAAGCGCTCAGCATCTTGAAAGCGCACAAAGTAGATTTCCTGGGCGTCTCTAACGGCGTCATCTACGTAGGGATCCACATGGTGGAGGGAAGCGCGGGTCTTTCTGATCAGCCGGAAGGCCTCGGCCCTAGTAATAGGGCTCATGGTGGGCTTTTTAGTCAGTGGATCCCTCGCTGAAAAAATCGTCCTCCAGAGCCGCGATGAGGTTCTCCCTCAGGCGGGGGTCGGCGTTCCACCAGGGGTCTTCATCCAGAAGTGCCTCCACCGCCTTCCGGGTCTTATCGCCGAAGAAGATAGCATCCAGACGGAGAATAGTGGCATACTCTGAGCGAGATTCCATAACGGCGCACCTGGCGAGCGATTTCTCTTTCAGACTTTTGCCAATCACATCGACGATCTTGGTGGGATCCAGGCCTACTTTGGCCAGGGTGGAGAGAGTGGTCTTTTTGTCAGTTTCATCCATTTCCCTCACGACCTTGCTCCTGCTCATGAGTGCTATGGTTTTCTCCATCAGCTCGATGCGCTTATCCACCAGCTGCTGTTGCTCCTCATGCTGAAGTTTTTGCTCCCACACATCGCGCTGAACCTCGTAGGTGATCAAGGCCCCTGCTGCCGCGGCAGCAAACACCACCACCGCAGATATAATCACCAAGAACAGCTTCTGCCCCACGGCCGTGAATAGCTTGCTTATCCGCGATGGGCCTCGTTTGCCCTCCTTACCTGCAACCGGGGGCGTAGCAGGCCTGTCTGGATGTTTGGTGCTTGCTTTCGGTTGGTTTGGATTGGATTTCGGTTGTTTATTCATGACACCCTCGTCAATTACCCTCGAAGGGATAAAACATAGTAGTAAGGAATCGAATCCCTAACCTACAGCATTAATAGTGCCCAAGGGGATGGGATTCTAGCGAAATCTACCTCCAGTCGGCGGGAATAGCAATGGGGCCCTCAGCCTGGCGGGTCAGAGATGTCATTCAACAGGGAAAGGCAAACACCTCTGATATAAGGGCCGACAAACCAGGGCCATATCAGGGTCTGGCTGTGCTGTAGTGAGGATAATGAGCATCCATTTCATGAACCGGGGGCCAGTTAGCCCAGTTTACAATGTTTGGTCAGCCTTTTGCGGCGGGAAGATTTCTGCTCGATCCAAGATATGGGGTCTGGAATATTCTAATACACAACGTTGGCGAGCTCTTTACGGACGGTGTCCACGCGAGCTCTGAAGACCGGGTCAGCTTCCGTTTTATTCTCAACCGTGCGGCAGGCATGTATTACGGTGGAGTGGTCCCTACCGGCGAAATGCAACCCTATATTGACCAGCGAAGCACCGGTGAGTTCCCGGGCCAGATACATAGCTACCTGTCGCGCCAGGGCGATATCATGGGGGCGCCCCTTACCCACGAGTATGGTCTCCCGGATGTTGAACTCCTTGGATATGGCTCTAATGACCTCATCCACCGTGGTGGTTCTCGCAGCGCGCTTGCCAAGAATTTCCTGGACCACCTGCCGCGCCATATCAAGGGTAATCTCCTGGTTGCGGAGCGAACTGTATGCCAGCAGGCGGATGAGAGCCCCTTCAAGGTCGCGCACGTTGGTCTTAATACAACGGGCAATGTACTCGGTGGTGTCATAGGGGATTTCGAGCCCATCTTCCTCGGCCTTATGCATGAGTATGGCGATTCGCGTTTCCAGATCGGGGGGATGGATGTCCACGATGAGGCCGGACTGGAACCGGGAAATGAGGCGGTCTTGCAGCCCTTCCAGCTCACTAGGAGAGCGGTCCAAGGTCATCACAATCTGCTTGCCGCGCTGGTAGAGATCATTAAAAGTATGGAAAAATTGTTCTTGAGTTTGCTCCTTCTTCTGGAAGAATTGGATATCGTCTACCAGCAACATATCCACATTTCGGTAATATCTGGAGAAGGCCGTGGTTCGGTTCTTCTGAATGGCTGAAATGAAGTCCAAGGTGAACTTTTCACTGGTGACGTACACGACCCGTGTCTGGGATTCTTTAGCCAGAACATGGTTCCCCACAGCCTGGAGCAGGTGAGTTTTGCCGAGGCCCACGCCACCATAGATAACCAGGGGGTTGAACAGGTTTTTCTGTGGCCGGTCACTAATCGACAAGGCGGCCGCTTTAGCGAACTGGTTGCCGGCACCCTCAATGAAGTTTTCAAAGGTATAGCGGCGGTTCAGCTGGGAGAGCTTGGAAAAGCTGTTTTTAAATTCACTTCTCGTCGACAAACGGCGGGGAGACTCCTCCGCAATCGCCTCTCCCAAGACCACACTATACCGGACCTGGAAATCCCTCCCGGTGGCCTGTTTGATAGCCTCAAGGATGAGGGGCCGGTAATGCGAATCAAGCCATTCGTAGTAGAACTGGCTGGGAACCCGTAAGGTGAGATAGGATTCCTCCAGACTGGCAACTTTTAGCGGTGCGAACCAGGTCTGAAAGGTCTGGGTGGCAACGCGATTCTTGATGAGAGTAAGGCAGTCTTGCCAAATGATAGAAGTATCCACTGGCGTTCATAGATTAAGGTATGTTAATGTGAAAGCGCGTGTGGCATTGGGAGGGTTATCCACAAGTTATCCACACTTGCTGGCTACCTAATAAAGTTGGATCAGGGCACTAAGATCAGTCAAGTTAAATGTGGTGGGGTAGCGAATTTTTCTATGATTCAACGCTCCAAAGGAGGCTGCCGAATCGTACCAACCCGGCTGTCTCCAGATATGTACCGGTAGCGCCTATGGGGAATTGGGCAAATTCCTAAATAAATCGGTAAAGAATTACTTACTGCATAATAGGAGACCGGCAATCCACAAGCCAGTTCACCCCTTTTAAGAAACATTGAACGCAATACCTGAAGGCCAACGCACTCCAGAGTAGAAAAATGGGGGTAATCAGACCCTCCAGCATGTAGCTTTGGCCCCTGAAAATCAGCCTTGAACACAACCACATGACCGCGCCTTTTCAGCAGCCTGCTCTTCTTGGCGGCGAACCTACTGTAGACCGATCACGGTGGCCGTCATGGCCGCCCCGGCTACCCGGCCTAGCGGAGGCTCTCACCCACGTTGTGGATGGGGACCAGTGGGGCGTGCGATCCAAGACCATCCGCCAGTTTGAGGACACATTCGCCCAGTATCACGACGCGAAATATGCCCTAGCCATGGCTAACGGGACCTTAGCGCTGGTCGCTGCCCTGAAAGCCCTGGGCGTGGGGTCGGGGGACGAGGTCATTGTCCCGGCCTATACCTTCCTGGCATCGGCGACGGCTACTCTATTCACGGGAGCCACGCCTGTTTTTGCCGATATTGATGCCCGGACCTTCAATCTAAATCCCCGGGATGCCGCTCGCCGCATTACGCCCAGAACCAAGGCCATTATGCCGGTGCACGTCGGTGGTAATCCTGCGGACATGGACGCTATCAGCGACCTGGCTCAGAAGCACCGCCTGGCAGTCATCGAAGACGCGGCTCAGGCACACGGTGCTATTTATAACGGCACCAAGGTAGGGTCTATCGGGGACGTAGGCTGCTTTTCATTTCAATCCTCCAAGAACATAACCAGTGGTGAAGGGGGCATCCTACTGACGAATGACCAGCAGATTTACCAGCGCGCCTACGAAATCTATAACTGTGGACGAACCCTCGAGGGACCCTGGTACGAGCACGTGGCACCGGGCTTGAACCTGCGTATTTCAGCATTTCAAGCCGCCGCGCTGCTCCACCAAATGCCTTTTTTAGAAGAATGGGCCGCCACTCGTGAGGCCAATGGACGCTACCTGGAGGAACTCCTCAATACTATTCCGGGCATCACCTGCGCTCGGCGCTACCCCGGCACTATCCGGAATGCCTACCACCTGCTGATCTTCATCTACGATAGCAGCTATTTCGATAATCTGTCGAAGAGCCGCTTCCTGGAAGCCCTCAACGCCGAGGGAGTAGTGGTCACCGAAGGTTATCGGCCCCTTCATAGCCTGCCCTTCCTCAGCCCGGATACAGGCCAAGGCGCATCCGGCACTTCTGAACCGCACAGCGAGATGCCCATCACAGAAAAAGTCTGTCAAAATGGCTGTTGGCTGCGCCAATTTGAACTGCTGGCTGACCGCTCCATGATGGATGGAATTGCAGCGGCCATCCGCAAGATTCAGGCTCATGCTCACCAGCTTCATGGGATAGATAGCTAGCAGACAAAGCTCTATTGCTATCCATGCCCATTATCTAAAACAAGACTTGATGGTGCTATTTTGTTGAATCTCTCCTATTCCCCACAATAAATTTCAGACTATAAAAAGCACGTTAAAAGCCTGGCCTTAAACGCAATTAAAAGGACAGCTGTACTCAGATAAAGAATGCAGTAACTATGTATCCGATAGTTTCAGCCGAGTTCATAGCGCCGGATGTCAAGATGTTCCGCATCGAGGCCGCCTACATTGCCCGTAAACATCAGGCCGGGCAATTCGTGATTCTCCAGGTCCATCCCGATGGCGAGCATATCCCGATCACGATTGCGGAGAGCGATCCCGATAAGGGTGAGATCACCATTATTGTCCAGGGCATCGGCCGCACTACCAAAGAGCATAAGCGGCTCTGTATATACCAGAACCAGGAAAAGAGGGCACACGAGAAGTGGCAATACGAGAAATAACAAAACAAGACATCCGCGGTATATTGAAAGAACACGAACAGCACAGGGACAGCCTGATCCCGATTCTCCAGGGAATCCAGAAGAAGCTGGGTTATATATCCGAAGAGGCAGTAGAAGTTATTTCCAGCCACCTGAACATATCAGAAAATGACATATACGGCGTAGTAACGTTTTACACGCAGTTCAGATTCACGTGCCCGGGCGATCACATCTTGAAAGTATGCCAGGGAACAGCATGTCACGTCAGGGGCTGCAAACGAATCATGAACGAAGCAACCAAATACCTCGGCATCAGTCCGGGTGAGACTACGTCAGACTATAAATTCAGTCTGGACAGCGTGGCGTGCTTCGGTTCCTGCGCGCTGTCGCCCGTAGTTGTGATAGATAACACGGTTCACGGAAGAATGAGCGCACAGAAAATCAAAAGGCTTCTGAAAGCCATCGAATGAAGTTCGAAAACATACAGCAACAAGCACAGCGGGAATGGGAGGCATTTAACCGGCTGGAACGTCCACGGATATTGATAGGAGCCGTGACGTGCGGCCGCGCTGCAGGAGCGTTGAGTGTCCGTGCGGCTTTTGAAAAGGAGCTCGCTACACGTTCCATTGCGGCGGATTTCTACGAGGTAGGGTGCCTCGGAATGTGCTATGCGGAGCCGCTCGTGGAAATCGGCCTCCCCGACGGGCAGCGGGTGATGTATAATAATGTGACCGAGAAGATGGTCGCGGATCTGGTCGAAGATGTTATCGAAAACGGCAATCCGCGACCGGACCTGGCTCTCGCTACCCTCGGTGATGCTGCAATTGAAGGAATCCCCGACGTCTCCAATCTGCCAATGATGGAGGGCCAGGTACGCATTATACTGCGGAATGCGGGACTGATTGATCCCACAAACGTGCACCACTATGTGGCAAGGGGCGGATACTCCGGCCTCGCCAGGGCGCTTGGTATGATGCCGGAGGAAGTTATCAAGGAGGTAAAGAACTCCGGCCTGCGCGGACGCGGGGGTGCTGGTTTCCCAACTGGGATAAAATGGGAATTCGCCCGCAGGACACAAAATAATACAAAGTATGTTATTTGCAACGCCGATGAAGGTGACCCGGGGGCTTTCATGGACCGGGCGGTTCTCGAGAGTGATCCTCACGCAGTCCTGGAAGGTTTAACAATCGCCGCCTATGCCATTGACGCAAGTCAGGGTTTTATCTACATACGGGCCGAATACCCGCTTGCCGTCGAGAGACTCAATCTCGCCATCAGGCAGATGGAAGAACTCAAGTTTCTCGGCGAGAATATCATGGGTACCGATTTCAATTTCAGCATAAGGATAAAGGAGGGAGCCGGAGCTTTTGTCTGTGGGGAAGAGACGGCACTCATAGCGTCAATCGAGGGGCGTCGGGGCATGCCCAGCTCCAGGCCCCCCTTTCCCTCCGATTGCGGGCTCCACGGAAAACCGACCATTATCAATAATGTGGAAACCCTGGCCAACGTGTCCGAGATCCTGAACAGAGGAGCGGAATGGTTCACCCGGTACGGCACGGAAAAGAGCCGGGGGACCAAGACATTCGCCCTGGCTGGAAAAATCAACCGGACCGGCCTGATCGAAGTGCCGCTGGGCATTACCCTGAAGGATATCATATTCAATATTGGCGGCGGCATTCCGGACGGCAAGAAATTCAAGGCGGTCCAGACCGGCGGCCCTTCAGGGGGGTGTCTCCCGGAAGAACTTATCGAGCTGCCAGTGAATTACGAAGAACTTACGAAAGCCGGGTCAATCATGGGTTCCGGCGGCATGATCGTCATGGACGAGGACTCGTGCATGGTGGATATCGCCAGGTACTTCCTTGAATTCACCCACAAAGAATCGTGCGGAAAATGCACGCCGTGCAGGATGGGCTCCCAGCACCTGCTCCGCATGCTCACGGAAATCACCGAAGGCAAGGGGACACCCGGACACATAGATACTTTAGTGAAACTTGGCGAGACAGTCAAATCCGGCTCTCTATGTGGTCTTGGACAAACGGCGCCAAATCCGGTGCTTACCACGGTGCGATATTTCCGGAAGGAGTATTTATCGCATATTACGGATAGTAGGTGTCCGGCCGGCGTCTGCCAGGAACTCATTACCTATTCGATTAACGAAAATTGCACGGGCTGCCGAGTTTGTCTGCGGGCGTGCCCGGCAGATGCCATAACGGGGGAGAAAAAGGAACTCCATGTCATCGACCCAGACAAGTGCACGAGATGCGGTACCTGCATGGATGTTTGCAAGTTCGATGCGGTGGTTATTAGTTAGCCCTTATGAGATGTCCACAGCTTCGTCGAGGTCGAGCAGGGGTTTAGTGAAAATATGGCGGTGATTGAGGCTAAGCGGTGCTTAAGGTGCGATAGTGAGTGATATGAAACTGAAGATAGACGGCA